>JAAZVG010000183.1 GCA_018623655.1 Flavobacteriaceae bacterium | reverse complement strand
TTATTATTCTGAGCCTCCTCTTTGATGTAACGAAGCGTACCCCTACCATGCATATTGTTTACGTATGAAAAGCCTGCATCTTCTATCGCATCAAAGAGTACAACCTGTCTTTCAATATATTTTATGAACGAGAAAAGTAAATCATTGCGATCGTTTTCTCCTACATCTTTCAAATAGGTGTTAAAAAATTTAGTTACAATTTGGTTGGGATTGAGTCCAGCCGAAAAACCTTCCTTACACGTTTCTGCAAATAGTGGAAGAAGTAAGGCTGTATTTTTTATACTCGGAAAAGGGAGCGTTAAAAACAAACTGTTATAAATCTGAAACTTAGATTTAACTACTTCATTAAAGCGCTCAATTTGAGGTCTTCTGGCCATTTCGTGATTTTTGATTGGTGCAAGGGTACTAAAATATAGTCAACTTTGACAAAAAACCTAGCTATGACTAACAAAATTGAATTAAAATGAAGCTTCTTGTTTCAATTAGAAAGAAAATATCAGAATCATTAACGCTCACCAATGGGAAGACCCAGAATTTCTTCAAGAAAATTGCGAGTAGCTTGATAAACGCCTTTGACATCATTTGAGGCGAGTGGACTAGCTAAGATGTGATCTCCAGCTTCGGGAAAAGCTTGTTTTTTCTTTTTAGAAGGTGGAGTACCTAATTGCTCATACATTTGAAGCATGGCAGGTACAGAAACTACCTTGTCTTGCTCCGCTTCATTTTTATAGTAGTATCCCAAAAACACTGGTTCATCAACAGTCTTAAAGTTTATAGGCGTCATAGCTCGTGAAATAAAGGCTTGCAATTGAGGTAGACTTTCTAATCGATATTTGTGATACCAATAAGGCTTTCGACTATCAGGCATATTCGCTATGTGATAGTTACTCCCTTTCACCTTTTTAGCAATCTCAAGACCCCATGGATCATCTAGAAGCTTCGCAGTCGGATCATAAATCTCAATGTTTGGAGAGTACAGTATAAGCGCTGCCAATTCGGGTATTGATTCTGCTAAGTAAAGTGCTAAAGCACCCCCATTAGACGTGGCCACAATAACCACACGATCTCCAATCAGCTGAGCGATACTCAGTGCTTCTTTTGCCGAATCGACCAGAGCATCTGCGGTAATATCTAAGAGCGCTTCATCACTAGAAAGACCATGTTCGGCGAGTCTTGGTAAATATAAATTTGCTCCTAGATCTTGGGCAATTTGTCGATGAACAGGATCACCCTCGACAGCAGACGCTGACCAACCATGCAAATAAACCACACTTAATGGCGTCTTTGTTTTAGCAGAATCTGCCCAAATGATTCGAGATTCATTTCCTTCTTTTACGGGCAAACTAGCTTCCCTTTCTGCGATGTGTTTGTCAAGCTCTTCAAGGGGTATATCGATTACTGGTAAGATCTTGTCGAAAGAGGGTCTTTCCACTTTGGGGCCTAAGACATACCCTAAGAAGAGCAAGTCTAAAACTGCTACCAAACATAATACTAACCAGAGTTTTTTCATACCTGTCAATCAATGCGATAAAACTTCTCTACGAAGTAACCCTATTTTTCAATAGATTTAACCACTTGTCGATATGAATATTAAACGATTTTTCAACCGCCTAGGGCCCGGGCTGCTTTTTGCTAGTATGGCAATAGGCACCTCACATCTTGTACTATCCACAAAGGCTGGGGCGGTTTACGGAATGCTAATGGTCATCCCTATTTTACTCGCGAACCTATTGAAATACCCCTTTTTCGAATTTGGAGTGCGGTATACAAGGGTTAAGGAACATTCCTTAACTGAAGGATATGCAACGACCTCTAAATTTTATTTATGGATCTATGCTGGGGTAAACCTAGTAAGTGCTTTTACCATCTTAGCGGCACTTTACTCGGTAACTGCAGGGATGACATTAAATATCTTAGGGCAAGGAAGCGGGCTAAGTATGCAGATAATGTCTGTGATTCTATTCCTGCTTATTAGCCTTTTACTTATCATAGGAAAGTATGCTTATCTCGAAAAATCGTTGAAGTATTTGGTAATCATTCTCTTTATAGCCCTCTTAGCTACCGTATTCTTAGCCCTAGGAAAAGGAAAAGTAGCAACAGCAGAAAATTTCATAGCACCTGACATCTTAGACCAAACTGGACTCTTATTTCTGATTAGTTTGGTCGGATGGATGCCAACAGCAGTCGAAGCTTCAGGATGGGTAAGTCTTTGGAATCTTGAAAAGCTGAAGAAACATTCAGAGGCGCCAAGCTTAAAGGAGACCCTTCGAGAATTTAATTTGGGCTATTTCATCACGGCATTACTCGCTGTGTTTTTCTTCTTCCTAGGTTTTATGACACTCTACGGCACAGGTACAGCGCTTAGTGCAAGTGGAGTAGTTTTTGCAAAAGAACTTACCGAGATATTTACGGCACAATTAGGAAGTTGGGCCCGCGTTCTAATTTCTATATCCGCATTAGCGGCGATGTTCAGCACCTGTCTTAGTGCACACGATGCGTTAGCTCGGGTTTTAGTGGATATGAGTCAACGATTAAATTGGACTAAGAAAAACTACTTTAACCTAGCGGTAATCGGATTATCACTATCCAATCTTTCAGTGATTATTGGGTTTACCAGCTCTATGGGCAAATTGGTGAGTATAGCGACCTTTGCATCCTTTGTCTTTGCTCCTATACTAGGCTATATGAATCACCGATTAGTTTTTGCAAACGATTTCCCAAGTAAACCTTCAATGAGCATGAGATTCTTGAGCTACTGTGGGATGATTTTTCTCGGAGGATTCTCGATTTA
>JAAZVG010000052.1 GCA_018623655.1 Flavobacteriaceae bacterium | reverse complement strand
TGTAGATACGAAAGAATATTGGCAGAGTGACCCCTTAAATGAGTTGTATCCAGGCGAGCCAGGGAGAAATCTTGCTCCAAAATAAAAGACCCCGCATTCCTGCGGGGTCTTAGCCAGGCTTGTTTCGCATCGTGTGTACTAACAACAAAAACAAAAACTTAGAGTAACACCATCCTAATTTATTAGGGAATCATGAATTATGGGCGATATACACCCTTATAACAAGTGGAAATCGGTGTATTCCTATAACTATACTTGTATTTTTGTAGAATGCCAAGAGATGAAAAGCTAAAAAAACAATTTGATGCACTTGTCGTCAAACTATCTGACCAATTCTCTGATGGAGACCCATTAGATATTGAAGGAATGATTTACCTGGTCGGTGTTCAGGAGTTAGGAAAGGTGCACCGCAAGTTTAAAAAAGACGAAAAAATCAATCTGATGCATATTGCTGTTTGCCGTCTCCTAGAGCCTTACGGGTATTATGAATTTTCGCATTTCGATGGTGAAGGATGGCCTCATTATAATGTAATTGACGAATTGCCCTACCTAAAGGCGGGGGAACAATCGATTCTAATGAAGGAAGCACTTGTTAATTATTTTATCGAAAGAAACTATATCCAATGAACTCGGGTTACTATGCTGTAATTTTCACTTCCACTACCATAGATAATCTAAGTGATTACCAGGAGTGGTCAGAAAAAATGATGCTATTGGCGGCAAAGAGCCCTGGCTTTATATCGGTTGAAACTGCTCGCAGTGCTATCGGAATCACTGTTTCTTATTGGGAAGATCTAGACAGTATTTCTAACTTTAAGAATTTAGTTGATCACAAGTACGCTCAGCGAAAGGGTCGTGAGCAGTGGTATAAGCAGTACAGGGTGAGGGTATGTCGGGTAGAAAGAGATTACTCTTTTTCTAGTTGAGTTTTTTCTTCAGCCTCTGAAAGGCCATAGCTGCTAACTCACCAGATTCAACAACGGCATAAACAGCGTCTATAATAGGAGTTCGTATCTCTTTTTTTTGAGATTTTGCCATTTGATAAATGGGCTTGACTGCATAGGCTCCTTCGGCAATCATCTTCTCAGCTTTAAAGGTTTGTTCCAGATTCATTCCTTGGCCCAATCTAAAACCAAATCGTTTATTTCTACTATGTTCTGAATAGGCAGTGACAAGGAGGTCGCCTAGGTAGGCCGATTGACTAATGTTGCGTTTTGTCTTATAAATACGGTTCAAATAACGTTTCATTTCTCTAATGGCATTAGAGATTAAAACGCTTTGGAAGTTATCTCCGTAACCTAGACCTGATGCTATACCCGCAGCAATTGCATATACGTTTTTTAGCACAGCAGCATATTCAGTACCGACGATATCAATATTAGTAGATACCTTTATGTAGGTGTTGGATAGCGTAGCCTTCATTTGATCTGATTTTTCAGAATCGAGTGCTGATACGGTGAGATAAGAATCTCTCTCTAGCGCAATCTCTTCGGCATGACATGGACCAGAAATAACACCAAAATCTTCTAGATCTATTGCAGCATTCTCAGACAAGTAATCCCCAATAATTTGACCTGTTTCAGGAACAATCCCTTTTACTGCTGAAAAGATGGTTTTGCCTTGAAGCAGATCTAAAAACGGAAGAAAACTTTGGTGTATAAAGGCAGAGGGTATCGCTATAACAATCGTTGAAGAGGCAGCAATCGCTTCTTTGAGACTGCTCGTTGCATTCACAAGACTAGTGTCTAGGTGAACATTGCTAAGGAAATGAGGGTTTTGTCCGAGAGTATTGATAGACTTTACTCCGTCTTCTTCTTTAACGTACCAGGTTACATAAACTCGGTTGTCATTAAATATTTTGACAAGTGCGGTACCAAAACTCCCTCCCCCTAAAATCGTTAGGGATTGGTACTTTGACATCATTACAGGGTTCGAAGATACTCAGCTACAGCCTTAGCATCGTCCTCAGTAAGGTTCTGATTGATCATCAATGCGTTGTTGTACTCTTTTAGTAGTGCCTTGGCTACTGGATCTTTCTGAAGCATTTCGTTGGTATTCAGAAGAATATTCAGCACCCACTCTGGGCTTCGGCGATCGTAAATACCTTTAAGGGCAGGACCGATCATTCTGCGATCTATAAGATGACAAGCAGTGCATTTCCCCGCATAAATACGCTTACCTTTTTCTACCAAATCCATGTTAACATCTGCACTGAATGCGTATGAGGTAATAGGTCCAATTCCTTTATTCGAAAGGTCTACCGGAATCTCAGAAGAGCTGGCTTCTGTTTTTGCCACTTGTTTTTTTCGGGTTACTTCAAAACCTTTCGATTCTTTTTTAGGGCTTTCACCGCAGCTGGCAATGAATAGGGCAAAAACAACTAGTGATATTGATTTAGGCATACTAAAATTTTTGCTAAAAGTAATTCGGACATTACTCTTAGACAACTATTTACCTTGTTTATAATGAATTAGTCGCTGTTGTTGCATTTCTAACGCCTTTTCAAATTCGTCCTTGAGATTGTTTATCAGCTCTTCTGTACTTGGACAGTTGCTAATAGCGCTTACTCCATGACCAGCCGACCAAATGGTTTTCCAGGCTTTGGCTTCTGAATTCATGTCTAAGCCAGGATCTAATTTTGCCTCTCGCGAGTAGTCTTCTGGGCCTATTCCGGCAGCATTTAAACTTGCCTCCATAAAATTGGCAGGGATTCCAGAAACAGAAGAAGTATGCACAATGTCGCTTGAGCTGCTCTCGATAATCATATTTTTGTATTCCTCTTGGGCTTTGCTTTCTTTCGTATTGATAAACCGGGTTCCCATGTAGGCCATATCTGCACCCATTTGAAGTGCAGTAGCGATATCTTGGCCCGTTGAAATAGAACCAGCAATAACAATCGTTTTGTCAAATACCTTTCTCACATCTTTTATAAGCGCCATAGGATTAATAGTCCCTGAATGTCCACCTGCTCCTGCCGATACCAAAATAAGACCGTCAACACCAGCTTCAGCCGCCTTCTCAGCATGACGCTTTTTGACGATATCGTGAAAAACTAAACCTCCGTAAGAGTGAATTGTATCTACCAGAAGTGATATGGCTCCAAGCGAGGTGATAACTAACGGGACTTTATGCTTTACACACATATTTACGTCCTCCTCTAATCGGGTATTGGTCGGATGAACAATTAGATTTACTCCAAACGGAGCTGCTTTTTTACCTGTATCTTTTTCAAAATCAGCTAAAGCAGTCTTTATTTGAATTAGCCATTCTTCAAATCCTTCACTTGTTCTTTGATTCAGTGCTGGGAAGGTGCCGACAACGCCGTTTTTACAACATTCGATCACCAGATCTGGGCCCGATACAAGAAACATGGGGGCTGCAATGGCAGGCAGGCTAGTTTGATTTAGAGGGGCGGGAAGCGAGTTCATAGCTGGTAATTTTCTTAAAGCTACGAAACTTCTTTCTTCTCTGGAGGTATTTGAACACGTTTACTTGCTAAATAAACTCCTCCAATCACAAGGCCAGCTGCAACAATTTTAGTCAATGTAAATTGATCTTTACCTGCGACTACAGCAAAAAGAATTCCCATGACGGGTTGAACATAAGTGAAAACTCCTATCGTCGAGGCTTTAAGTTCGGTCATAGCAAAGGCATTAAATAAATAGGTCAAAAAAGTAACACCTACTACAACAAAGGCAATTGTTGCATATGACCAATTTGGCAGTATCGACCATTGAATATCTAGAAAATCACCTATAGTTATAGGGAAATTGATCAACAGAGAAAAAGTAAATAACCATTTTAATAATGTAAAAGGATGGTATTTCTGAACGAGCGACCGAGTTAAAACGAGATAAGCGCCATAAGAGAGTGCATTAAGAATAAAGAGTGTATTTCCCAGTCGAATATTGGGAGCGTCAGATCGTAATTCATTACCAAAAATTACCAGTCCTAGCGCACCTACAAGACCTAAAGCAATGCCAAATGTTTTGTTCTTGGTAATCGGTTCTTTAAGAAGAATAGCAGATAAAATGAGTGTGCAAATAGGAGTGATAGTTACTAGTACAGCGCTATTGATAGGAGTAGAAAGTTCTAAACCCTTGAAAAATGATAGCATGTTAATGCTTGCTCCAAAGAGACTAGCTAGTATAATTTTGGGCCAGTCCTTCCTTTCTATCTGATCTGATTTTTTGAAAAACGAAAGTCCCCAGAAAAGGATGAACGCACCTACAACACGCATGAAAATAAATCCAAAGGGTTTTATATATAGGGGCATTAGCTCCTTAGCGATAGTATGATTTAACGCGTAAATAGATGTAGCTCCAAAAGCTGCGAGAAAGGCAAGGACTCTTTTGTTCATTTGCTAAGTGCAGCCTTGGCTGCTTCTAAAGTTGCCTTGGCGTGTCCTGCAAATACATTCGTTTCTGTCAAAATTATCGGTCTTTTGAGAAAAGTATAATGCTCTAGAATGAGCGAACGGTAATCTTGTTCAGAGAGTGACTTTTCAGCGAGACCTCGTTTCTTGTAAAGTTGGGCACGTCTACTGAATAAAGCCTCGTAACTACCAGAGAATTTTGCCATTTTATCAAGCACATTTGCTGCTATACCTTGAGATTTAATTTCGATAATCTCAACTTCTGGGCCAGGATTTAAAAATTCCAATGCTTTTTTACAGGTTTGGCAAGTAGCTAAATGGTAGATTTGTTTCATGATTTGAATTTGAAGCAAAAATAAGGAAGATGCTAGACACCCGAATTGCTTTAGGTTTTTAAGAATTTGATAATTTTTGGCACCGTAAAAAACGGAAATAGCATAATTTTGCTCTTATATTCTTAATTTAATAATAATGCATAAAGACTATATGGCCACTATTGAGACTTTTATGAATGAAGTCAAGGCTAGAAATGGACACGAACCAGAATTTATTCAAGCGGTTCAAGAAGTTGCCGAAACGGTACTTCCTTACATTGTGCAACACGATATATATCACGGAAAGAATATCCTGCTCAGAATGGTAGAACCTGAACGATTGATTTCATTCAGAGTAGCTTGGGTAGATGACACTGGAGAAATACATGTAAATAGAGGCTATCGAATTCAAATGAATTCTGCGATTGGCCCGTATAAGGGAGGTCTGCGTTTTCATCCAACAGTGAATGCCAGTGTTTTAAAATTTCTTGCTTTCGAGCAAGTTTTTAAAAACAGCTTAACCACCTTGCCTATGGGTGGAGCAAAAGGAGGTTCAGATTTTGACCCTAAAGGAAAGTCTGATGATGAGATTATGAGATTTTGTCATGCATTTATGACAGAATTATGCCGTCATATTGGCCCAAATACTGATGTGCCTGCAGGGGATATCGGGGTGGGAGCAAGAGAAATCGGATTTTTATTTGGGGCCTACAAGAAAATTAGAAATGAATTTACAGGGGTACTCACCGGGAAAGGATTGAGCTGGGGAGGTTCTCAGATTCGTCCTGAGGCTACTGGATACGGAACGGTTTATTTCGCACAAAGCATGTTAGAGACTAAAGGCGATTCGGTTAATGGGAAATCAGTTGTAATTTCTGGCTCTGGAAACGTTGCTCAATATGCCGCTGAGAAGGTGCTTCAATTAGGTGGAAAGGTGCTTACGCTATCTGATTCTGGAGGTTATATTTATGACAAGGACGGTATTGATGCAGAAAAACTGGAGTTTATTAAAGACCTTAAAAACGTGAAACGAGGTAGGATAATGACTTATGTTAAGCAATATCCGAAGGCATCTTATCACGAGGGGAAACGCCCATGGGAAGTTGCCTGTGATATTGCACTACCCTGCGCTACTCAAAATGAGCTTGACGGTATTGCAGCAGAGATGCTTGTGAAAAATGGTCTAATTGCAGTATCAGAAGGAGCGAATATGCCTTCGACTCCTGAAGCTATCCACCATTTTCAAAACCACAAGATTTTATTTGCCCCTGGCAAAGCTTCTAATGCCGGAGGGGTTGCTACCTCTGGTCTTGAGATGTCACAGAACTCGCTGCGCATTAGTTGGACCCGTGAAGAGGTTGATAATCGACTAAAGCATATTATGAAAGACATTCACGACGCCTGTACCACTTATGGTTTAGAAGAAGATGGATACTGTAACTATGTAAAAGGGGCGAATATAGCTGGGTTTGTGAAGGTAGCTGATGCCATGCTTGCCCAAGGAGTTATTTAAACTAGTTTGGCAGGAACACCCTATCTTCAAAGTCCGCTAGTAGTTCTAAGTTCTATTAGATATGGAGAAACCAGTCTAATTGTTAAGGCCTACACCCGTGAGCTTGGTATTCAAACCTATCTCGTAAGAGGAGTACTAAAGCCTAAAAAATCAGGTCTACGATCTGCTTATTTTCAACCGCTCAGTTGTTTGGATGCGGTTGTTACCCATAAGCCGAATTCAGATCGACTTGAAACCATCAAAGAAGCAAAGCCTTCTCACGCTTTTTCTCAAATACGATCTGATGTGGTAAAGTCTAGCACTGCATTATTTTTAGCCGAATTATTCTCGGCGGCATTAATAGAACAGCAGCAGGACTATGATTTATTTGATTATATCATTGGCTGTCTAGAGTTATTAGAGGAGGAAAAAAGCTTCCCAAATTATCTTATAGTCACTCTTTTAGGGCTCTCAAAACATTTGGGAATATATCCTGATTCATCCTTGTCTAGAGGAACGCTTTTTGATCCAGCCACTGGACAATTTCAGAGAGAAACCTCGAAATATTCGTTGTCTGCCGCTGTCTCAATTAAGTTGAATGAAATTCTAGGCATGAATTTTGATAAAGCAATGACGACAACAATAGATAAAAAGACCAGAGGAGAACTTTTAGAGGGATTAGTTGGGTACTATGATTTTCAACTAGCGGGATTTCGTAAACCCAAATCTCTAGAAGTGATTCGAGGGCTGTTTGGATGAAACACGGCTTATTAGTATTCTTATTTTTTTTAATTCCAAAGGGATTATTCGCTCAGCTTGTAACAATACAAGATTTGAGTGCTAAAAATGTATTACCCGGAGTAAGCGTTTACAACAGAAGCCATTCTAAGTTCACTCAAACCGATTTCGATGGGAAATTCGATTTAGCACTATTCGATGAAAAAGAATTAATTGTATTTCGGTTGATGGGTTATGAGTTGCTTACAGTCAGAAAACAGAATATTCGAGATAGCATCATCTATTTAAAGCCAAAAATTGAAGGCTTAAACGAAATTGTAGTTTCTGCCTCTAAATTTAGACAGGATATCAGGCGACTGCCTGTTAGAGTGAAGAGAATAGATGCGGATGATATTTCGATATCGCAGCCTCAGACCACCGCAGATTTACTTTCCCGTACAGGTTCTGTTTATGTTCAAAAAAGTCAATTGGGTGGTGGAAGCCCAATGATCCGAGGCTTTGCTACCAATAGAGTACTAATCACCGTAGATGGAGTCAGGATGAACAATGCTATTTTCAGAGGAGGAAACATCCAAAATATAATTTCTATTGATCCTTACACTATCGAATCTTCGGAGCTAATTTTTGGGCCTGGCACTGTTATTTCGGGAAGTGATGCTATTGGTGGGGTTATGCATTTTAATACTCGAAGGCTGCCTCTTCCCCATGCCGATAGCATAGTTAATAAGACCAATTTGGCTTTTAGATCATCTACTGCTACCAGAGAGCGTACCTATCATATTGATCACGTACATAGTTCAGGTAATTGGTCAGGTTATATCAGTTTCTCAAGGATGAATCTAGGGGACTTAACAATGGGAAGATATGGTCCCGAATCGTACTTAAGGGAGCAATATGTTCGCGCGAGCCCAGGAGAAGATGCCTTAGTGTTTAGCGACAATCCAGAGCGACAAAGGGGAATTGAATTATCTTCAACCTACTTTACCGCAAAGGCCAAGCAGTTTCTTTCAAAAAACTGGGAACAACGAATGGGACTGTTTTATAGCACAACTTCAGACTTTGGTCGCTACGATCGATTATTGCGACCAAAAGGGGATGGTCTGCAATCGGCAGAATGGTTTTATGGCCCGCAGCGCTGGCTTATGGCTTATTGGAATCCGAGGTACGCAAGTGATCACTCCGCTCATCAATTCTCGGTTGCTTATCAGCATTTTGAAGAGTCTCGAAATGATCGGGATTTTAATAGTGAAATTCGTAATTCTGCGATTGAAAAGGTCGGAGTATTCAATCTGACCTACGATAGTCAGTATGAAATTTCAGAGCAATTAATTGCTAGAGCTGGAGGATCTGTTGACTTAAATAAGGTGAACTCAGAGGCCTATTCGCTTAACCTAATTTCTGACCAGAGAGAAATTCTTACCTCTCGTTATCCCGACGGCGCGACTTGGAATGCCACTGGGGTATATTTCTCTACCGAGTACAAACCGGCTAAACCACTCGTTCTTAATCTCGGAGTTCGTTGGAACCAGGTACGTTCAGAAACCGACTACAGAAGCAATCCTTTTACCGAGGCATTTGGAGTTCAAAAATTGAAGAATAATGCTTTTACCTACGGATTAGGAGGAGTCTATCGTTTTAATCGCTCCACCTCAATGCGTATGAATTTATCATCTGCATTTAGGGCCCCTAATATTGATGATCTCGGGAAGGTTTTTGATTCAGAACCAGGTTCAGTAGTGATTCCGAATCCAAATTTAAAACCTGAGCTTGCTCAAACTATTGAGATCGGCATTAGAAAGCGTTTTGATCGTTCATTTATGATTGATGCCGCAATGTATTACTCAACCCTTAACGATGCTTTAATTCGACGAAATACTGTCCTAAATGGACAAAGTCAACTATTGTATAGAGGAGAACTCAGTCAACTTCAATCGATTCAAAATGCAGCTTCTGCCGAAGTAGCGGGAATTGAATGGAGTGCTTATGGTCATCTGAGTAGAAAATTGAGCTATCGTATATTAGGAACATATACCAGTGGGAAAGAGATTGACGATTCGGGGAGGTCGAATTCATTGCGTCATGCACCACCGTTCTTTAGTAATGTGCAGTTAAGGTATGTGAATGGATCCTTTCAATTTATAGCAGAATCCGAGTACAATGCAAAGGTGTCTGCCGAGAACTTGCCAATTTCTGAGCAATCCAAAGCTTACGTTTATGCTCTTGATTTGAATGGGAACCCCTACAGCCCAAGCTGGCATGCCGTTCATTTGCGATTACGTCAACAGTGGAAGCGCTGGCAGTGTTCTTTAGCCATAGAAAACATCTTCGATCGTCGTTAC
>JAAZVG010000182.1 GCA_018623655.1 Flavobacteriaceae bacterium | reverse complement strand
CGGCTTTCAATTTCTATAATTTTAAAAGGTTGCAGACCATATGAGGTAGGGGCTAGTCGGATGGCCTCTTTGATTGTCTGATAGTCTTTTTCATCGATTGACTCTTCTGCATTAAATCCTTTGGTAGCATAACGCCAATCTAAATCAGATAATATTTCTTCTCTTTTCATTTTGCATATTTTTGACAAAGTTATTGAAATGCCCTTTTATCTAATATGCGTCATTTAATTATACTGATTTCTTTTGCTTTTCTAGCGAACGCTTGCACACCTAATGCAACCCTGCCTTTGTCTACGACTTCTACTGTAGAAGAATTGTTATCGCTTCTATCAGAAGAAACTGAGCAATTAACGATATATAACTTTTGGGCAACGTGGTGTACTCCTTGTTTAAAGGAAATGCCTGATTTTGAGAAATTTGCAAAGGAGCATCCAGAAGTGAAATTGATCTTTGTAAGCCTTGATAGAAAATCTGTTTGGGACACTAGAGTGCCTCAAGTTTTGAAAGAGTTAGATATTCGAAGTCAGGTAATACTAATTGAACCGGTAGCCGATCTTAATTGGAGATTTAAAGTCAGTGAAAAGTGGAAGTTGATGTCGCTCCCAGTAACCCTGATGATAGATGGAAATAAGCGATTGTTTTTCGACGCTCCACTGAATTATAGCGATTTAGGAATTGCGCAACTTCAGTTACAAAACACATTGTCGAATACCGCTATATTTGACAAAAATTAAAATGACCTAGCATGGATTTATCACAACATAAGTGGATTGAGAAGCTTGAATCAACAGATAATGCAGTTATTCTGGATGTTCGAACTGCCGATGAGGTAGCATCAGGTAAGGTTGAAGGATCTATTAATCACGATATATACAATCCTCAAGAATTTATGGATGCGGTATCTGACTTTGATAAAAACGCTTCTTATTTTGTGTATTGCCGATCTGGAAATCGCTCAGGTCAAGCTTGTGCAATACTGAGAACTCAAGGAATCGAAAACGCCTATAACCTGGCAGGGGGAATGTTAGAGTGGGAAGGTAAATTGGTATAATTTTTAGTATGACCCAAATAATCTACAGCCTGCAATTATGGGGATTTAAAGTGTGTCAACGAATCGGAGATTCTTGGGGTATTCGACCAAGAGTTATCCGACTAACTTTTGTTTATCTCACTTTTATCACCTTAGGTTTTGGCTTTGCATTGTACCTTTTTGTCGCCTTTTGGTTAAGAATCAAGGACCTTATTTACACCAAGCGCAGCTCGGTTTTCGATCTTTAAGTAAGAAACTGCATATCTATTGCAGTACTAATTTCTTTCTTTGTTTTTTAAAGCTTTCGTTGCTAAATCGTAATTTTTTTAGCAACTTGAGCGCTTTGTGAATTTAAAAATCCAAAGAAATTTTATGGTTCGTTCTCTTCGACTGCTCGCTTTTATATTGTTTGTATTGAGTAGTAATGCATTAAGCGCTCAGGAAAAAGGCCTAGATCGTCGTATTGACGAAGCGTTTAAACCTTTCTCTGACTTCATTACTAATGTTGTCTTTTTTGAGGTCTTCGGTACTCCTTTTGTGCTTATTCTACTTGTCGGTAGTGCGTTATTTTTTACACTTTATTTTGGTTTTCCAAATATCAGATACTTCGGTACGGCTATAAACGTAGTTCGTGGTAAATACGACGAATTAGAAGCTGAAGGCCATGGAGTAGAGAAGTCTGAGGTAAGCATTGTTGAAGGTGATATAAAAGGAACCATTAGGGATGAAAGTCAAGAGGGTGAAGTTAGTCACTTCCAAGCCTTAGCTACAGCAGTTTCTGGAACGGTGGGTAATGGTAATATTGCAGGTGTGGCATTAGCCATTGCACTTGGAGGTCCTGGAGCCACTTTTTGGATGATCATTTGTGGTCTTTTAGGAATGTCTACCAAGTTCGTTGAATGTACCCTCGGTGTGCAGTATCGAGACGTTGATGAAGATGGAACAGTTTATGGAGGACCGATGTATTTTTTGAAGAAAGGCTTGTCTAATAAAGGTTTTGCTAAACTTGGTAAGGTGGTAGCAGCTCTTTTTGCAGTTTTCTGTATCGGTGGATCTTTCGGTGGCGGTAACGCCGCTCAATCGAATCAGGCAACGATAGTTATCAAGGAATTGTTTGGTTTAGATAGCACTATGGCTGGAACGATCATTGGTCTTGTAATTGCTGCTGTGGTCGGCGTGATCATTATTGGTGGGATTAAGCGTATCGCTTCTGTGACAGAAAAAGTAGTTCCACTAATGGCTGTAATGTACATTCTTGCCTGCCTGTATATCATTGGTTCAAACTTCACGCTTGTAGATGATGCCATTTCGCAAATTATTACTCAAGCTTTCAAACCTAAGGCTATTGGTGTTGGTGGCGTGATAGGTGTTTTATTGATTGGATTTAGACGCGCTGCCTTTTCCAATGAGGCGGGTGCTGGTTCTGCTTCGATCGCACATTCAGCAGTGAAAACAAAATATTCCGCTTCTGAGGGTCTGGTAGCATTGTTAGAACCATTTATTGATACCGTACTGATATGCACAATGACTGCCTTAGTAATTGTTATTTATAACATGGGAGGTGTTTTCGATTATGGAGGTGATGGCAGTGGTGTTGTATTAATCGATGGTATGCCTTATGAAGGTGCCGGGATTACTTCTAAGGCCTTTGCAAATTACATTCCTTACTCGAATGTATTTTTAACCATTGCAGTTGTGCTATTTGCTGTTTCGACGATGATTTCATGGTCATATTATGGCCTACAGTCATGGAAATTCCTTTTTGGCAGAGGTCAGAT
>JAAZVG010000051.1 GCA_018623655.1 Flavobacteriaceae bacterium | reverse complement strand
TCTCTTGTTGGATTCGGATCTTGGTCTGTTTCTAGAAGAAGTGCAAGAGAAGGTAGAAACCCACAGACTGGGGCTACTATTCAAATAGCTGCTAAAAATGTAGTAAAATTCAAAGCGGGTGCTGAGCTTTCAGGAGCAGTAAACTAATTGACTTTTATTTCAATTTTTGGATACGGCCCCAATTAGGGGCCGTTTCTTTTTTAACTATCTTTTTTCATGTTCAAGTCTGGAGATTTATTAATCGCTGATCCGTCTTTAGCACTAGACTATCATTTTTCGCGATCTGTTATTCTACTTTCAGAAGTTAGAGAATCTGGTTGTATCGGATTTGTATTGAATAAACCCTTACACTATCGGCTAAATGATTTAATACCTGAACTAAATTCTGATTTTGTTGTTTACAGTGGAGGCCCTGTAGAGACAGATAATCTTTACTTTGTTCATAGTCTTCCAGAAGTCATTCCCAATAGCACTTCAATAAAAGACAATATTTATTGGGGGGGAGACTTTAACAAGTTGAGTGAATTACTAGCCAATGGGCAAATTGACTCGGCTAAAATTCGATTTTTTTTAGGATATACGGGTTGGGAGTTTAAGCAGCTACAAGATGAGATCGATAATGATTCATGGATCATTACCCAAAACAATATGAAAAACAACGTTCTTCAATCATCTACAAGATTGATGTGGAAGAATCAGATGACCCAATTAGGCGGTGAATTCCTTCTTTATGCCAATGCGCCCGAAGATCCAAGAAATAATTAACTAATTCAGAGATTCACAAAAGCTGGTAGCATAAGCTTTCTTTCGATAATTAGAAACAGACAATATTCCCTCAATCGGATTATAAATAAAACACTCATCTGCCCGCTGCAATTCAAAAGGAGTTAATGCGACTTCTTCAACTGATACGCCACGATCTTTTAATTGTTGAATGAACTGACCTCTTAAGGTCAATCGAGTAACTCCTGTAGATTCTGAAGGCGTTTTAATCACATCGCCGAAGCGAACAAAAAGATACCCATTAGAAGTCTGCACAATCTCTTTTTTATGATTAATTAAGAGTACATCATTCAGCTTATGATCATTCATATACCCCTTGGCTAGATGAAATGCAGCTTGATTCTCTGAAGGCACACCTGAAATATAATCGGCACCTAAAAACCCATCTTTAAAAAGATCTAATTCTCCAATTGTTTTAAAATTTTTATAATTATCCGACCGCTTTTGAAGCGACATAAAATATTCTGAAATACCATGATTTAAAGCAATAAGCCACTTAATTGCAACTTTATCAAGGCTAGTCTGATTTGCTTCAATTAGTTGCTGAACCTCAGTTACAAAAAAATTTAAAGTATAGTTTTCAGGAATGGGAATGCGGTAAATCCGCATTGAGGCCATTAGAGAAAAATAAAATGGCTCTAAGGTATTCTCATCAAGTTTTTCTACAATGACAAGTTCGTAAACTTTTGGAGCATATCCATTTTCAAAATCAGAGAAGGTAAAATAAAAAGCCTTAGAGTCAGTTAATAACCCATTGGCATTACAAAGTTTCATAGCAAATAAAAAAATTATACCGAACCAATGATTTTTTTCAGATCATCAATTTGGTTTTCCCAGAGCATCTTAGCCTCGTCTAATTCATCATCTTCAGCAAAATCTACCACAAAGAGGCTTACATCTTTAGTCAACTCATCAACCACGATACGCATTTCGAAAAAAGTATCATCATCTTCAGAGTACATCCATTTAAAACGAACAAACTCATCTGTCTTCTTCTTCAATAGAAGTGCTTCTTCTTCAGTCCCATCCCATATAAAGATGAACTTCTCACTGCGTGAATTCACATTATCTGCATACCACTCAGATAATCCTGAAGGGGTAGAGATATAGTTAAATAATAAAGATGGTGAGGCGTGCACCACAAACTCAATTTCAAACTTCGTCATGTTCTCTTATTTTCTTAGGCTATTGCCGCCAATTTAAATAAATTGTTGATATTAAAAAAAATAATAAACTATATTTGCAGCCTCTTAAAAACCACAATTGGCGAGGTAGCTCAGGTGGTTAGAGCGCAGGATTCATAACCCTGAGGTCGGGGGTTCAATTCCCCCCCTCGCTACAAAAATAAAAGCCGGATATCTAGGACAGATATTCGGTTTTTTATTTCATTAAAAAAGCAGCCTAAAGGCTGCTTTCTCTAATCGCAATATATTGTTTGGTATTAAATCAATTCAATATTGGCGGCTTGAGTACCTTTTTTTCCGGCCTCTTCTTCGTAAGAAACAGCGTCGCCCTCGTTAATACGCAATCCGCGTAAGGCAGTTACGTGTACAAACACATCTTCGCCAGTTTCGTCATTGGTAATAAAACCAAAACCTTTGGTTTCATTGAAAAATTTCACTTTCCCAGTCATAATAAATTTTTTGTTCTTAGACAAAGGAAGGCTATTTCTTCGAGAATTAATGATTTTCAATAAATTATCTCTTAAAAAACTTTATAAGTTCGCGAGATAAGTATTGACATTTTGTTGGATACGCTCTTGAATATATTGGGTATTCGCCTTTATAAATCTTTCGGCTGTAATAGCTTCATACAATTCGATATAACGCTCAGAAACACCATTAATATATTGATCACTCATAAGTGGAAGCTTCTGCCCTTCTAATCCCTGAAAATCATTTTCGATCAACCAACGCCTCACAAATTCTTTTGAGAGTTGTTTCTGTGGTTCGCCTTTTTTTTGAAGTTCTTCATAAGAATTAGCGTAAAAGTATCTTGAAGAATCTGGCGTGTGTACCTCATCAATTAGTACAATCTCCCCATCAGATGTTTTCCCAAACTCATACTTGGTATCCACTAATAATAAGCCTCTCTCTTTTGCAATACGCGAACCTTCTTCAAACAGTGTACGAGTATAATTCTCAAGAATTTGATAGTCAGCATCACTAACGATGCCTCTAGATAAAATTTCCTCACGTGAGATGTCTTCATCATGATCCCCTTGATCTGCTTTGGTAGCTGGTGTGATTATTGGCTCTGGAAATGGATCATTTTCCCTAAGACCCTCTGGTAGAGTAACTCCACATAGTGTACGATTTCCTTTCGCATATTCACGCGATGCGTGTCCAGCCATATAGCCTCGAATCACCATCTCTACTTTAAACGGCTCGCATGCCTTTCCGACAGCTACATTCGGATCAGGAGTCGCAAGCAACCAATTAGGAACCTTCGAAGAAGTATCCCTCAGCATTCGTGTAGCAATTTGATTCAATATTTGTCCTTTAAAAGGTATCCCCTTTGGCATGACTACATCAAATGCAGAGAGCCGATCTGTAGCAACCATGACTAATAATCCGTTATCTAAGGTATAAACCTCTCTTACTTTTCCTCTGTAAACCGACTGTTGACCTTTGAAACTAAAATCGGTGTGCATCAATGTATTTATCATACTAATTTTGATGTTCTATGTTTTTGTAGGCATCGATGACTTTCTTAACTAAACGATGACGAATAACATCTTTATCATCTAGATAAACGATTCCTATTCCTTCAATTTTATTTAAAACGAGTAGTGCCTCCTTGAGCCCAGAAATTACTCGTCTTGGTAAATCAATTTGTCCAGGATCACCAGTTACAAGAAACTTAGCATTCTTACCCATTCGAGTTAAAAACATTTTCATTTGAGCATGTGTGGTGTTCTGAGCTTCATCTAAGATCACAAAGGCTCCGTCTAAAGTTCTACCGCGCATAAATGCCATCGGGGCAATTTGAATTACTCCAGTTTCGAGATAGTTTTCTAGCTTCTCAGAAGGAATCATATCACGTAATGCGTCGTATAAAGGCTGCATATACGGATCTAACTTTTCCTTTAAATCTCCAGGTAGAAATCCCAAACTCTCTCCCGCCTCGACTGCTGGTCTGGTCAAAATGATTCTGCGAACTTGCTTCTCTTTTAGTGCTTTTACGGCAAGGGCAACCCCGGTGTAAGTTTTACCTGTCCCTGCTGGTCCAATAGCAAACACCATATCGTTTTGTTGAACGGCCTCGACCAGTCTTTTTTGATTTAAAGTCTGAGCCTTGATTTTTCGGCCGTTTACTCCATGTACTAAGGTAGCGTCTGAAGATTTCGGGACATCGTTTAAAGCGGTTACTTCAGAATCATCGGAGGTTAAGATTCTCTCTAGACTATTTTCGTCCAAACGATTGTAGCGGGCAAAATGAGAAGTTAGTAAATCAAATCGCTTCTCAAATTCGTCTAAGACGGCTTCATCCCCGAATGCTTTCACCTTATTTCCACGGGCCACTATCTTCAATTTTGGAAAATAATTCTTCAATGAGGTGATTGTTTCATTATTCATCCCAAAAAAGTCTTGGGCGCTAATGTCTGTAAGTTCAATGATGAGTTCGTTCAAAATATCTTTTCACTAATTTTACCTCAAACAAACTTAGCCAAAATACCCCTAGAGAAATCGATAATTCTATTAACAATTCATGCCAGTAATCACCCTGACCACCGATTTTGGTTTAAAAGATCACTTTATAGCTCAAGTAAAAGGGAGAATACTGACCTTAAATCCTTCGGCAAGTATTGTTGATATCTCGCACTCAATTAATCCTTTCAATCTAAAGGAGGCTGCCTATGTAGTGCGAAACTCATTCTCAGAGTTTCCAGAAAACAGCATCCATGTTTTGGGTATAAATAGTTCAATAACACCGGAGCAAAGGCACTTAATAGTAAAAGCAAGAAGCCACTTTTTTATCGCAGCAGATAACGGTATAATTCCTGCTATTGTTGGTTTATCAAATATTGACGAAGCCATCGAAGTTACAGCCTACTCCGACTTTTCAGACTTTGTAGAACTCGAAACATTTAGCAAAATCGCTGTTCATCTCTTAAAAGGCGGCTCCTTAGCTCTATTAGGAAAATCTGCTAAAAATTTGCTGACCTACCCTGAACAATATGGAACCATCAATGAAAATGCCACTCAAATTTTCGGGGAGGTAATTTACATAGATCAATTTGGCAATGTGGTTACGAATATTCGCAAAGTAGATATTGAAGCGCGACGTTCTGGACGAAAAATACAAATACATATTAGAAATCATCAAATACATCATATTTATGAGAGTTTGAATGATTTTTCTAGGACTATCAAAGATGAAATGGCAAATCGTGCTGCATTAGGTAGACAAATAGCCCATTATAACAGTGCCGATCATTTACAGATTAGTGTTTTTAAAGGTGTTCCTGGTCGGTCAGGATCAGCCCAAACACTGCTAGGAATGCAAATAGGCTCAAGTGTTAACCTATTGTTTATAAGTGATACTTAAATCGGTCGTCAAAACCTAGTTTTAAAATATATTTGTTATATGAAGTTTATAGTATCAAGTTCTTATTTAAAAGATCACTTACAGGTATTAGGTGGTGTTATCGCAACCAATAATACTTTACCGATATTAGATCATATATTATTCGATCTAAAAGAAGCTAGTTTAAAATTGTTTGCATCTGATTTAGAAACAACAATAAGTGCAGAATTAGAAGTCGATTCAACTGATTCTGGAGTAATAGCATTACCTGCAAAACTTCTTTTAGATACACTTAAAACGTTCGCCGATCAACCCCTTACCTTCATCGTTTCAGATAATGGTACGGTTGAAATCAGTGCAGCAAATGGCAAATACGCATTAGCATCGGCAGACGGGGATGATTTCCCAAAACCAGTAAGCCTTAACGATGCTGAAGGATTTGAAATTCAAGGTGACATACTCGCTACCGCAATTTCTAAAACGCTTTTTGCTGCCGGTAATGATGATTTAAGGCCTGTAATGAGTGGTGTTTTATTTCAATGTGACCTTACAAATATCACCTTTGTGGCTACCGATGCACATAAATTGGTAAAGTATCGCAGAGACGACTGCCGTGCAAACTCGACTGCCGAATTTATAATGCCTAAAAAACCATTGAACGTCTTAAAAAGTATTTTAGTAGGAAACGACCAAAACGTTTCAGTTTCTTATACCGATGTAAACGCTAAATTCAGTTTTGACAATATTGAAATTATCAGCCGATTAATTGATGGTAAATACCCGAATTACGAAGCTGTAATTCCGAAAGAGAATCCAAATCTACTATCGGTTTCTAGAGCGTTGTTTTTAGCTTCTGTGAGAAGGGTTTCGATTTTCTCAAATAAAACAACCCACCAGATTCGACTTAAGATGGCCGGTGCCGAAATAAACATTTCTGCAGAGGATGTTGACTACAGCAATAAGGCCGATGAGCGTTTGAGTTGCTCTTACCAAGGTGATGATCTTCAAATTGGATTTAATTCCCGCTTCTTAACCGAGATGCTCAATGCTCTTGATTGTGAAGATGTACAATTAGCTATGAGTTTGCCAAACCGAGCAGGACTGCTTACACCCGTTGATGGTTTAGATGCTGGAGAGAGTATTACAATGCTCGTGATGCCAGTGATGCTAAATAGTTAATATGCTTTTTGATGACACTATTGCGGCAATAGCCACTGCGCCAGGTGCAGGAGCTATTGCCGTAATTCGTTTATCTGGGCCCAGTGCGATTGACTTAGTAAATGAACATTTTAATCCTATTGGATCCAAAAAATTAATAGAGCAAGACTCTCATACCATACATTTAGGCGATGTAATTTTTGATGATCAGATTATTGATCAAGCCTTAGTTAGCGTATTTAAAGCCCCTCGCTCCTACACAGGTGAAGATGTTATTGAAATTTCGTGTCATGGGAGCACCTATATTCAACAGACCTTACTTAACAAATTGATCGCTTCTAAAAGATGTAGAATTGCAGACCCTGGAGAATTTACTAAACGTGCCTTTCTCAACGGTAAGATGTCTCTTTCCACTGCTGAGGCTGTAGCAGATTTAATTGCATCTGAAAGCGAAGCGGCACATCAATTGGCTATTAATCAAATGAGAGGGGGGTTTACTGATGCACTGAAAGATCTCCGCAGTCAACTCATTCATATGGCATCGATGATTGAACTCGAACTCGATTTTTCTGGAGAGGATGTAACCTTTGCGAGTAGAGATGAATTGAAAAGTCTATTAGAAAAAATCAAACAATCGATCAAGGAACTTCTCGATTCATTTGCTTATGGCAACGCAATCAAACAAGGGGTTTCAGTAGCTCTACTTGGTGCCCCCAATGTAGGTAAGTCTACGCTATTAAACGCGCTTCTAAATGAAGAAAGGGCTATTGTAAGTGATATCGCTGGAACAACCCGAGATACCATTGAAGATCGATTAATTATCGATGGAATTCTTTTTCGATTCATTGACACAGCTGGTATTAGAAAGACTAGTGATCAAATCGAAAAATTAGGAATTGTAAGATCCCTAGAAAGCGCCAAGAAAGCGGACGTAGTTATCTTAATTATTGACTCTCAATCTTCAACCCAAAAAGACCTTAATTCTACAATCTCATTACTCGATGAAAACAATGTAGATCTTTCTAGAACCTTGGTTCTGTTCAATAAAATTGATTTAAACGAAAATTTTGATCTTCAAGTTCCTGGAGGTGTTGAGTTTTTACCCCTTTCGGCCAAAAACAAAATCGCCATTGACGACTTAAAACACAGGCTAGTTGAACGAGTATTGCAAGGAAAAAAGGGGTCAAACGAAACAGTTGTAAGCAACTCAAGACACTATGGAGCCTTGCACAGTGCATTACAAGAAATCTTTGAGCTAGAATCAGGCATCGCCCAAAATATTCCTAGCGATCTTTTTGCGATTTCGCTTCGTAAAGTCATTCATCACTTGGGAGAGATTACGGGGGAAGTTAACACTGATGATCTTCTGGGATCTATTTTCTCCAATTTCTGTATCGGAAAATAAATAGTCTTTGGCTTCACGATAAGTCAAGTACCTTATGAAACTTCAGTATTGACTACCTTTGAACGGCTATTTAATAGAATATGAAAGCAATTAAAAACATTTGCTGTATCGGTGCCGGTTACGTTGGAGGACCAACGATGACGGTCATCGCATCACAGTGTCCTGAGATAACGGTCAACGTAGCAGATATTAATCCTGAGCGTATCGCGCTTTGGAATCATGATGATTTAGATCAGCTTCCCGTGTACGAGCCAGGCCTTGCTGAGCTTGTGGGTCAGCAGCGTGATAAGAACCTGTTTTTTACCACCGAGGTAGAACGTGCAATCGAAGAAGCAGATATCATCTTTATTTCGGTTAACACCCCTACCAAGACTTATGGTAAGGGAAAAGGACAAGCAGCAGATCTTAAATACATTGAGCTATCGGCTCGCACCATAGCTAAGGTGGCTACCACCGATAAGATTGTCATTGAGAAGTCTACCCTACCGGTTCGTACTGCCCAGGCTCTTAAAAATATTTTAGAGAACACCGGTAACGGGGTAAAGTTTGAGATTCTATCGAATCCTGAATTTTTAGCAGAGGGTACGGCCATTGATGATCTACTCAACGCTGATCGCGTACTTATTGGTGGAGATAACACACCCTCAGGGAAAGCGGCTAAAGACGCCCTTTCTTCTATCTATGAGCACTGGTTACCCAAAGAGCGCATCTTACAGACTAATGTCTGGTCATCAGAGCTTTCGAAGCTTGTTGCCAATGCCTTTTTAGCACAACGTGTATCATCGATTAATGCGATTTCTGCGCTTTGTGAAAAAACCGATGCTAATGTAGACGAGGTCGCTAAGGCTATCGGGCTTGATTCTCGTATTGGTCCGAAGTTTTTAAAGTCTTCGGTAGGTTTTGGGGGATCTTGTTTTCAAAAGGACATTCTCAACCTAGTATACATCGCTCGCAGTTACGGGCTTACTGAAGTAGCTGATTACTGGGAACAGGTTATTATCATGAATGATCATCAGAAGCGTCGCTTTGCCGATCATATCATCGCTAGTCTATACAATACCGTTTCAGGCAAGAAGATTGCTTTTTACGGATGGGCCTTTAAGAAAGACACCAACGATACCCGTGAGTCGGCAGCCATCTACGTAGCTGATGCCCTGATTGAAGAACGTGCAGAGATTACCGTTTACGATCCTAAGGTATCTAGAGCTCAAATGCTGAGCGATCTGAATTACCTAGGCACACGAAGCCCAGAAGAGAATGAACGTTACCTGACCGTGGTGAATGACCCTTATGAAGCGGCTAATAAGGCGCATGCCATTGCTGTGCTTACCGAGTGGGATGAGTTTAAAGGCTATGATTACGCTCGCATTTTTAATCAGATGCTCAAGCCAGCCTTTATCTTCGACGGTAGACGACTGCTTGATAAAACCGCCCTTAAAAAACAAGGGTTTAAAGTTTATAC
>JAAZVG010000181.1 GCA_018623655.1 Flavobacteriaceae bacterium | reverse complement strand
GACCAAGAAGTTTCAAAGACAGTTCTTATGATCTTCATCGGTACTGGGGTACTTTTAATGCTTTGGAATGGTCGTTTTGAAATGATAAAACGACTACTTATGTTACTTGTGGTACTCATGGGAATGAGTTTCCTATTTACCGCTCTATATTTGGGACCAGGTATTTTAGAGATCTTAAAGGGAGCATTCATACCCACTTTTAAAGAGTCGAACACCCTTATGATAGTCGCTTTAGTGGGTACCACGGTTGTACCTTATAATCTTTTTCTTCACACTGCACTTGTCAAGAAGAGTCGCTCAGAAATACAAAGTCACCATTCTTTAAAAAAAGATGCGCTTATAAGTATTCTTATCGGAGGCCTGATCTCCATGGCTATACTAGTAACCGCAGCTTCTGCAGGTAGCGAGGGAATAAATTCTGTTATCGATCTAGCCGCTATTCTCGAGCCTTCACTCGGAGAATGGAGTAAATATATTGTTGGTTTTGGCTTGTTTGCTGCAGGATTCACTTCTTCAATTACGGCGCCACTGGCTGCAGGTCTAGTAACAGCTTCGGTCTTTCGATCTCAAGAGGGTGTGGTTTCTGATCGATTTTCAAGATATGCTGCGATACTTGTATTTGGGATTGGGTGGATAGTTACTATGGTCGGGAGTGCTCCAATAGAAATTATCAAATTTGCTCAGATTACGAACGGAATGCTACTACCGATCGTTGCAATCACGTTATTCATCTTATCTCGAAACAAGAGTCTATTAGGAGAATTAGTAAATACGAAGGGTCAAAACCTCCTAGGCTTCGTTTTAGTTCTGTTCACTCTAATTCTCGGACTTATGGGGCTAATTAAAGCGCTTGGTTAATGGCTTTGAAGAAACCACATATCAACATGGATGCTGGCGAAGGAGTAGTTGGCGAATATGAGCTATACCCCTTTGTCAATGCCCTTAATGTTGCCTGTGGCGGTCATTATGGAGATGAACATACCATTTTTGATACGTTAAATCATGCGACCAATTATGATATTGAACTTGGGGCACACCCATCGTATCCCGACAAAGAAAATTTTGGTAGAGTCTCCTTAGAACTAAGTTCCGAAGAACTCACCGCCTCAATGGTCGATCAAATCGAATGTTTCGCAAGAGTTGCTTCGGGCTTGGGTACCGCTTGGACTCACATTAAACCCCACGGAGCGCTCTATAATGATCTTGCTAAGAATGCATCTCTCGCTGAGGTTTTTTTAAATGCTGTAAAGCCCTATAACGATAAGACACTTTATTTACAGGAGTCTTCTGTCATTGCTCTTAAAGCCAAAGAACATGGTTTTAAAGTAGCTCATGAGTATTTTATTGATCGCAATTATCTCGCAATCGACCGACTAGTTCCTAGAAGCGAACAGGAGGCTGTGATTTCTGATCCGAAACGAGCTCTTGATCATCTGCACTGCATGGTCGATAAGAAATCTTTGAAATTATTAGATGGGGCTGAGATTCCTATTAAACCACACACTTTCTGTATACACTCAGATCATAAGGCAACCCCTCAAATCATTGCTGAAATCATAAAGTTTTATGGATACTAGGGTTCGTTTTCATAGAATTAGCCCTGAAGTACTCTCTGTTGAGTTAGAGGGAACCTCTGCTGCCGAACTGTCTAATTTTGCCGAGCAGCTTGAGTCTCGATTTTCATCTATACAGGACGTTGTTTTTTTGAACGGGGTGATCACTATTTTTTCCACTGAATTAAACCTGATTCTGGACGAGTTAGTGTCTTTTTTTGACTCGATGAGTGAAACCTTCGAATCGAGTTTCAAAACATGGCATATCCCTATTTGGTACAACGGACTTGACTTGCAATTTATTGCAGAGAAAAAAGGAATGAGTATTGACCAAATAAAGGAAATTCATCAAAAAGGTGAATACACCACAATTGGTTATGGGTTTCTACCAGGCTTTTTTTACGCCTCAGGGGTATCTGAGTCTCTCGATTTACCTCGTAAATCTTCTCCTAGGGCTAGAGTCCCAGCTCAAAGTGTCGCTTTTGCGGCCACACAAATGGCTATTTATCCTTTTGAAACAAGCGGAGGATGGAACATTCTCGGTACCACGCCCTACCAATTCTTTGATCCTACCAAGAACCCTCCTGTGATCATTAAAGCTGGAGATCGACTCCGTTTCTATGAAATAGACGAGTCTCATTTTAAAGCGCTACAGCTTATTTGGGAGACTAGTTCTGACAGGGAAAAAATATTGAGTCATGTTTGTTAATAGGGCCGGCCTTTCAGATACCATTCAAGATTCAGGCCGTACGGGATTTTTCAAATATGCAGTTCCTAGGTCTGGTTTTATGGATGCTCAGTCGGCAAAAAGAGCAAACACTATTTTGGGAAATGACCCTAATGATGCGGTTTTAGAAATGAGTATTCAAGGAGGGATCTATCGTTTTGATTCGCCCACCTTTGTTTGTGTCTCGGGTGCTCCAATGAAATTTACCTTAAATGGTATTGACGTGGAATCAAACTGCGTGATTCCTGTTCAACCCGAGGATGAAATTGAGTTTAGTCAGGCATCT
Source organism: Flavobacteriaceae bacterium (assembly GCA_018623655.1). GTDB lineage: Bacteria > Bacteroidota > Bacteroidia > Flavobacteriales > Flavobacteriaceae > UBA3478. Next base: position 249 of record JAAZVG010000181.1, on the reverse strand, counting down.
GAAGGGGTATATGCTTATCTAGCGGTGAAGGGCGGTTTTAAATCTTCGATTCGAATGGGGAGCCGTTCTATGCATCCGAGCTTATTTGACGTATCCCGGCTAAAAGAAGGGGATGTGATTGAATATACTCCAACAGATGGTATTCCTGAAAATAAGTTCGATAACACAGGCGATATCAGTCTCAGTTCTAAGATTGTTGTTTACCCAGGACCCGAGTTCACTTGTTTAAAAACCCCTGAACAATTGGTT
>JAAZVG010000180.1 GCA_018623655.1 Flavobacteriaceae bacterium | reverse complement strand
TGATTTTACTCGTAGACCTTTAGAAGGGAAATCAATAGGTAATATCTCAAATAAGGGATTTTCTGTTTTATTGTAGAGCGGTTCCTCAAATGGTATATTAATGTGAACCGGACGATGAGTAAATTTGAGCTGAAAGAGCGCCTCCTCTATTCTAGACTGATTAGTTTCGTTTATAATGCTCTGATTTTCAGGATTATCTAATAAAAGCTTTGTTGAATGCGCTACCATTTTTCCGTAAACACCTGCTTGAAGAATTGTTTGCCCATCTCCTATTTCTAACAAGTGTTCTGGTCGATCAGCTGATAAAACAAGTAAGGGAATATCGCTGTAAAAAGCCTCAGCGACAGCAGGAAAATAATTAAGTAGTGCTGATCCCGATGTACAGACGAGTACCACAGATTCGTTTTTTGCTTGAGAAAGGCCTAAAGCATAAAAAGCAGCAGAACGTTCATCAACAATAGAGTGACAATTAAAGGCAATGTTTTCAGAAAAACCAATAGTTAGCGGAGCATTTCGAGAACCTGGAGAAATCACTACCTCTTTTACGTCGTGAAGGCGTAAGAGTTCTGTGATTAAAAATGCAGAAGGTATTGAACTGTACATTGCCAAACAAAGGTAAGAAGGCAAAAAGTAATCTAAGCCATTAAAATGGAGGCTAGTGTTGAGGTTTTAATTAGAATTTCTTCAGATTCTAGCTGTGGGTCAGAATCAGCAGTAATTCCCGCTCCAACATAAACCCTAATAACACCTTCTTTGTAAGACATACATCTTAAATTGACGTATAAAGACGAAGACTGCTTCTTTATTCTTCCCAGATAACCTGAATAAAGTGAGCGTTCAAGTGATTCGTTCTCTTGAATAAATTGATACGCTAAGTTTTTAGGATAACCACATACAGCCGCTGTGGGGTGCAGAATATTTGCGATATCTGCAGTTGATATAGACGGCTTGATTTCACCATTTATTATTGTTCTTAGATGTGCTAACCTGCCTGCTTTAATAGTTTCAACCTCACCAACGTTTATCGTATTTACTGATTTATCGAGTAATTCCACAATTTCTTTTGTGACCCACCTCTGCTCAGCTCGTTCTTTTTCTCGAAATGGATTAGCACTTAAGTCTTCAAATCTTCGGGTACCTGCGAGTGCCATCGTCTCAAAAAACCTTTCATTAGAACTTACTAAAACCTCAGGGGTAATCCCCATCCAAAGACCAAAATCTGAACTGTAAAATGCATAGTGAAATCCTTCAGCTTCATAAGATAAAACCTTGTCAATCAAAGCCTGTAAAGTCGATGAATAAGTAACCTCAATTTGAGTGTGAAGCACCACCTTGTTTAAAGTTTCCTTATTAATTTGAAAGATGGCATTCTCAACTTTCGATCTGTAACGCTCAATTACATCACTAGGTATACTCAATACCTTTAACTTATCTTGTTTTAGCTTTGATATAATCTCAAAAGATTCCTCTGAAATAATATCATAGTACACAGGAGACTCCTCTATAGAAAAAGGACGTACTACCCATAAGTCTTGGTTTAAGCTTATCGCCTCACCATCTGAAAGTCGAAGCTCTAATAAATGAACTGTATCACTTTCTGGAGATCTGTAGATCGCAAAATCAATACCTTCAGTTACAAAACGGTTAATTTTAGAAATTAACAGGTGGTTTTCACTAAACACTACTTCTTCTCTAGAGTTAATGTTAGCAGCTTACCCACAGAAATGATGTTTTCATCCTTATCTGTAACCTTGATTTCCCAGTGTTGAGTGGTTCTACCTAAATGAACAGGTCTAGCGGTCGCGAATACATCCCCATCTCTTATCGACTTCAAATGATTAGCACTAATTTCTATACCCCTAACAATTAAGTGTTCTGTCTGTTTAAAAACAAATACAGCTACACTACCAACAGTCTCAATGAGCGCGGCTGTTGCACCCCCATGTAAAACACCATCAGGCTGGTGAACTACAGATGACACTGGCATTTTTGCTGTAATTGATTTAGAATTAAAATCTACATCTACGAAGGTAATATTCAGGGTTTCCATAAGTGTACCCTTCTTTCTAGCGTTACAGCGATCTAATATTTCTTGTTTAGAAATCATTGTTCTGTGTAATAAGTAATTATTCGGTTGATATATTTATTGCTAGGTAATTCGATCTTTTTTACCCAATTCGATGGTGTATGGTTGTCATACTGGTAAATGAAATTTTGTCGTTTACTAATTCGATCATTACGAATTACAACATCTGAAATATTACCATTGCCATCATAGCTATAGGTTGTCTTTTTATTTAAAGTGTTAGAGATTGTATCGTTTTGAATACCAAAATCAATAAGTTCTTCTTTAGTTATTTGCCCTTTTTCATTTTTATCAAAAGAATTCTTGCGAAGCAGTATCCCTTGGCTCCATTCTTCATGAATTGATTTTACAGTATTTCCTGATTTATCTTTCATGTTGAGAATTCGTTCGAAACGCTCATTATTTTTGTAAATACCTGTAACCGAAGAATCAGCCGCTTCTATATATTGGTAATCATACCGTTGTTCCTCTAAACCATCTGAGAGTAGTCGATATAAAAGTCTTGATTTATCATCGTATTGATAGGTCGCTTTGGTAACACTTTCTTCATCGAGTCTAATTGTCCATTCTTCTACAGTATTCTCTTTGTAATTAAAGTGAAAAACAAACGACATGTCTTTTTTCAATTGGTTATCTAAATAAACCTCAATCCATTTTTGATCTAAGGTGTCATTCTTGTATATGAAGCGTATTTCTTCCTTCTGATTTTGGTTGAGTCGAGAACTTAAGCGCAGCAATCTACCCTT
>JAAZVG010000050.1 GCA_018623655.1 Flavobacteriaceae bacterium | reverse complement strand
TTAGGAAATATTTGCACACGAAGCTGTGGTTTTTGTGGTGTGAAAACAGGACGGCCAGAATCTGTAGACTGGGCTGAGCCTGAAAAAGTTGCTCGATCGATAAAAATCATGAATATTAAGCACGCCGTGCTTACTTCAGTAGACCGAGATGATTTGAAAGATATGGGATCTATTCTTTGGGCAGAAACGATCGGAGCTGTAAGGAGAATGAGCCCAACTACTACCTTAGAGACTCTTATACCTGATTTTCAGGGAATCACCCAGCATCTCGATCGAATAGTCGCTGCTAAGCCAGAGGTGGTTTCACATAACATTGAAACAGTTAAAAGATTAACCAGAGAGGTAAGAATTCAAGCGAAGTACGAGAGAAGTATGGAGGTGTTGAACTATTTAAAAAATGCCGGGGCGCGAAGAACCAAATCAGGAATCATGTTGGGCCTAGGTGAAACAGAAGAAGAGGTTTACCAAACGCTGATCGATCTAAGAGCCAACCAGGTAGATGTAGTAACTATAGGTCAATACCTACAACCTTCTAAAAAGCACCTGCCCGTTAAAGATTTTATTAGCCCTGAACAGTTCAAAAAATACGAAGAGTATGGACTTGAATTAGGGTTTAGACATGTGGAGAGTGGTCCTCTAGTTCGTTCATCATACAAAGCTCATAAGCACGTTAATTGATAATCAGAGTAGCTGATTAATCGATTTAATCAAGAGTCTTTTCTAAAATTAGATTTATGAGAATGTTCTTTTGATTAAAGCAAATCGAATGTTCGACCTCAATTACCTTCAACATCGATTTTGGAATCAAAGATTCCAACTTCACCTGATCTTTTGTGGTTGTAATTATTCTATCGAAACGATCTAAATTCGAAAAATCAGATTTCTGGTAATTGTAATGGTCTTTAAATTTTGAGTGAGTGAACGGGATTTCTTGACCATTAAGATAAGACACCAAAGCTGTTGGGTCAGCTATTCCAGTAACCAATAGGTTTTTTGTAGACCTTAATTCACTCAAGGCTTCTTTATCTAGTTCGCGGTATTCTAGAGAAGCGAAAAATATAGAAGCTGAAGACCATTGGCTTATTTTCTTTTTAATCAATTTAGCTTCCTCTAGGGTAATTTCCTCTGGGCACTTAGTCACCACGATGATGTCAGCACGATTCGCTTGTGTCTTGTGATCTCTTAATCTACCCATTGGGAAGTAGCAATCGTTATAGAAGAGATTTAAATAAGTGGTGAGTAAAATACTCGCCTTCGGAATAACCTTTCGATGCTGAAAGGCATCATCAAGAAGAATGATATCTGGATAAACATCATTAACAATCTTCTCAATACCTGTCCTTCTATCCTCGCAAACCGCAACGCCTCGACGATCAGTCAATTTGAAAATTTGCAAGGGTTCATCTCCGACATCAAGAGGAGTGGAATCGTTATTTACCCATCTAAAACCCTTAGATTTTCTTCCATAGCCTCGACTTAGAACTACCGGTCTTCTGGCGTTAAAAACTTCTTTCAGCAACCAAAGGATCATCGGGGTTTTACCAGTTCCACCAAAACTCAGATTACCAACAGTTAGGGTTGAAACAGAAAACTTTTGAGCACCCATCCACCCCATATCATAAACCTTATTCCTTAAGTAAACTACTACCGAATAAAGTAATGAAAATGGGAAAAGCACAAATTTGAAAATATGCATATGCGAATTTATAATAAATTAGTGGCTCATATCTTTTCTATGCAACGTACTGATATTTCAAAAGCACTTGAAATGTGGGCGCCCCTGGACAGTGCCGAAGATTTTGATAATGTTGGATGGTTATATCAATCATCAAACCCAGATATAAACGGAGTACTCATCTGCCATGACGCGCTCGAAAACGTTATAGAAGAGGCATATCAAAAGAATTGTGAAATGATAGTCTGCTATCATCCTATTCTTTTTAATGGCTTAAAACGTTTTGATCAAACAAATTATGTTGCCAGGGCAATTCAAAAAGCCATCTCCTACAATATTAGCATTTATGCGATGCACACAGCTTTAGATAAAGTAATCGGAGGTGTTAGTGATCTTATGGCAGAGAACTTAGGGCTAACAAAGGTTTCCTTTCTCTTGTCAGATAGTGAAAAGAGTGGAATGGGAAGAATAGGGTATTTTAAAAAACCTCTAGATTCGAAAACTTTTCTAGAAAGAATACAGAAAACATTTAAGACACCTGTAATCAGACATAGTAATTTTACGAAAAATGCTATTCACAAGGTGGCAGTTTTGGGAGGAAGCGGTGCATTTGCAATTGAAGAGGCAATTCAGCAAAATGCAGACGCCTACGTTACTGGAGACTTAAAATATCACGATTTTTTCAAGCCGCAAGGACAGCTGTTACTCGCAGATGTCGGACACTTTGAATCTGAGCGGTTTACAAAAAACGCAATTGCTAAATACCTTCAAGAAAAATTTAGTAATTTTGCCGTCAATTTATCTGAAATAAATACTAACCCTGTAGGGTACTATCCGTATGGCGAAGAATAAAGAAATGAGCGTAGAAGACAAGCTAAGAGCGCTTTACGATTTGCAACTAATCGACTCAAGAATTGATGAAATTAAAAATCTAAGAGGTGAACTACCGATGGAGGTGGAAGACCTTGAAGATGAAGTTGCTGGATTAAGCACTCGACTTGCAAAACTTCAGGAAGACATTAGCACACTGAATTCAGAAATCGCAGCAAAGAAAAATGCGATCGAAGAAGCTAAAGCGCTTATGAAGAAATACGCAGAACAACAGAAAAATGTTCGAAACAGTAGAGAGTTCAATTCCTTAACGAAAGAAATTGAGTTTCAAGAATTAGAAATTCAACTTGCTGAGAAACACATTCGAGAATTCAAAGTAAAAATTGAACACAAGAATGAAAGTACCGAGCAAACCACTGAAAAATTAGACGGACGAAAAGAACATCTTGAGCACAAAAAAGGTGAGCTACAAAATATTCTTTCAGAAACAGAAAAAGAAGAAAAAGAGCTTGTTAAGCTTTCAGAAAAATACGGTACAGATATCGAAGAAAGACTCTATACAGCCTATAAGCGAATTAGAAATTCAGTAAAAAATGGCCTTGCAGTTGTTCCTATTCACAGAGGAGCTTCTGGGGGATCTTTCTTTACTCTTCCTCCGCAGGTTCAAGTAGAAATCGCCTCAAGAAAACGAATCACTACTGACGAGCACAGCGGTCGAATCCTAGTCGATTCAGTTTTGGCTGAAGAAGAAACTGAAAAAATGCAATCTCTTTTCGATAAGTTAAGTTAATAATTCTCACTGCTTCTCTAAGCAGACTAGATAAAGGTAAAGGCGGTCGTTCGACCGTCTTTTTTAATTACTTTTGTTTAACATTAAGTTTATAAACGTTAAACAGAATGATTGAGTTTGACTTGACTAAATTAGAAGCGCTTCCGAAACGAGAACGTGCACACCTAGTTAACAACCTATGTGGATTGCGATCTGCTAATCTTGTTGGAACCTCAGATGGTCATAATAACAACTTGGCCATATTTAATTCAGTAATGCATTTAGGGAGTAATCCTCCCCTCTTAGGTATTGTATTTCGCCCACTAACTGTTGAGCGCCATACCTACAACAATATCAAAGAAACGAAGTATTTCAGTGTCAATCAGATTATTGATACGATAACCAACAATGCACATCAAACCTCAGCAAAATTCGAAAACAAGCAATCCGAGTTTGAATCTTGCAATATCGAATCCCTACACCGAGAAGGATGTGTCGTACCCTTTGTAAAGGAAAGTAATATTCAAATGCTCTGTACCTACAGCAAAGAGCATCTACTTGAAAATGATTGCATACTACTTACTGCAACCATTGAACGTTTCTGGGTAAACAGTGCTAGTATTAATAAGTCGTACTGGTTAAATCACGAGAAAGCTTCCTCTTCTGCGATTGGCGGTCTAGATACTTATTACAAAGTATCTCTTATCGATCGATATAGTTATGCTCAACCCAATTCTAAACCCAAATCTATTCTTGAATAAGTGGCGCATAAAAAAGTAAACCTTCCTCAAAAAATTTGTGTGGTCTGTGATAGGCCCTTTGCCTGGCGTAAAAAATGGGAGAAGAATTGGGAACAAGTGAAATACTGCAGTAAGAAATGCGCATCACAAAAGAAATAGTTTTATGAACAGTATACTGATAGTCAATCAATTATTAAGAGTCAAGGACAACACTTTACTCATCAAGGCAATGAAAAGCAAAGGTCTAATTGCCTATTATTTTCTTGATCACCAGCAGAAAGAAATAGCTTCAAAGGCGTTTCCTAATAAATCCTTCTTTGCAAGAAAATTTGAGCTTGAATCACTTCATAATTTGAAAATTAATCTAGAACGTTTGAATATTCCTCTGATTATCGATCAAGTAGGATCTGATCATCTTGCAACCCTTGTAGATCGCTATTCAATCGATTCCCTATACAGTATTGACTTCGCTACCTCTGATGAGCAGCGATTGATCGAAAAAGCAATCAAAAAAGCAAAGACAGACCTAATGTGGATCAAAGATCATTCTGATCTATTATACCCCTTACAAAAACTACCATTTAATTTACAAGAGCTACCTGAAGTATTTACTGTATTTAGAAAAAAGGTAGAGAAATACAATATTCCTGAAAAACCTTTAGCAGCGCCAGAGCGTCCTTTATCTAATGCTTTAATAATTGATTCGACCAGCTTACCCGCTTTGTCCGATTTAGGTTATTCAAATAGTACGATAGACTCGCGTTCTGCGCATCCTTTCAAAGGTGGAGAAGACGCTGGGTGGGAGCGATTAGATCATTATTTCTGGCAGACTGAAGCCTTAGCTAAGTATAAACAGACAAGAAACGGATTAATTGGTTTAGATTTTAGCTCAAAGCTTTCAGCATATCTAGCCTTCGGATGTCTTTCTCCCCGATCTGTTTATACAGAGATCAAAGAATTTGAATCGTCGGTAATTGCCAATCAGGATACCTATTGGCTCTTCTTCGAACTGTTATGGAGAGAATATTTTAAGCTGATTAGTTTCAAACACAAGGATCGCATCTTTAAGATTGAAGGTATTCTTAATCGCTCCTATGAGTGGGGAGAGAACAACGCACTTTTTGAAAAGTGGATTGGTGGTAAAACCAAAGATGATTTCGTAAATGCGGCGATGATCGAATTAAAATCTACGGGTTGGATCAGTAACCGAGCGAGACAAAATGTGGCTAGTTATTGGGCAAAGAACTTAAAGCAAAATTGGATTTGGGGGGCAAGGTACTTCGAAGCTCAACTGATCGATTACGATGCCTCAGCCAATTGGGGTAATTGGTGTTATGTGAGCGGAGTGGGTAATGACCCTAGAGATCGCAAATTTAATACCCAACGACAAGCAGAGATGTACGATCCCAACAACGACTATCGACGATTATGGCTGCAATAAAAAGACTCCGATTGATCTTAGGCGATCAATTGAATGCCCGACACAGCTGGTATAAAGAGGTGGATGCTCATACGCTTTATTGTATGGCAGAAATGTATCAAGAGAGCGCTAATATTACTCACCACATTCAAAAGGTTGCAGCTTTCTTTCAAAGCATGAGAAACTTCGCAGAGGCATTAAAAAAGGTAAGCGCTCAAGTAGACTATCAAAAGATCAATCAATCTGGAGATCGCAGTCTTAAAACTCGGATATTAGAATATTGCCAAGCCCATCCTATTGAGAGGTTTGAATACCAACTACCCGACAACTACCGTTTAGATAAAGAGCTCAAAGAAATTTGTAGCCTGCTTGAATCCAAGGGCATCCAAAGCGAAGCATTTGACACCGAACACTTTCTAACTTCTAGAGAAGAGCTATCAAAACATTTCGAAGGCAAGAAACAACTCCTTATGGAATCGTTCTATCGAATGATGCGTAAAAAGCATCATATACTAATACTTCCTGATGGGAAGCCTGAAGGAGGCAAATGGAACTATGATAGTGAAAACCGAAAAGGTATCGATACCAATCTACAAATACCGAAAGAGTTAGAGTTTAATTCTGATGTAACGGGGGTTTACCAAGATATTCTTGATAGTAAAATTAAGACACTAGGTGTTATAAATGCTAAGGAATTCCCTTGGCCAACCAGTCGAAAAGAAGGATTACAAATACTACAGTACTTCTGCGAGCACTTATTATCTCGATTCGGAACCTACCAAGATGCAATGGCCGTTGGACAACCCTATCTTTTTCACTCAAGGCTATCCTTTGCTATGAATTCAAAACTGATACATCCGAGAGAAGTTATTGATTCAGCGATCGCAGCTTATCATAAAAACGATTCCATTTCATTATCGCAAGTTGAGGGGTTTGTTCGTCAAATATTAGGTTGGCGAGAATATATGCGAGGCATTTACTGGAAAGAAATGCCCAAGTATCAAACCTTCAATTACTTCAATCACAGGCAAAATCTCCCAGACTTCTACTGGACAGGAAAAACGAAAATGAAGTGCCTTTCTGAGTCTATCAATCAAACATTGGAGTATAGCTATGCCCATCACATACAGCGACTAATGGTGACCGGTAATTATGCGCTGCTCACTGAAATAGACCCAGATCAGCTTGATGATTGGTACTTAGGAGTATATATCGATGCAATACACTGGGTAGAGATCACGAATACTCGTGGAATGTCTCAATTCGCCGACGGAGGAATTATCGCGACCAAACCCTATATCAGTAGTGGAGCCTATATCAACAAGATGAGTAATTACTGTAAGAGCTGTAGTTACCGGGTACAAGATAAAATCGGAGAGCAATCCTGTCCGTTTAACTCCCTGTACTGGAATTTCCTGAGTAAAAAGAGAGTGGTTTTAAAAGACAATCCTAGAATGGGGATGATGTACCGCCTTCTTGAAAAGAAGAATCCAGACGAATTAGAAGCACAGATTAGAAGAGCAGAAGCAATTATTCGAAATCCCGATGCCTATTAGATGGTATCAATCACCCCGTCAACGATACCGTACTGGGTAGATTCTTCAGCATCCATCCAATAATCACGGTCAAAATCTTTCATCACCTTTTCGATAGGCTGACCACAGTTATCGGCAAGGATTCTGGCTCCTATTTCTTTAGTTTTTATAATCTCACGAGCTTGTATCTCTATTGAAGAGGCTTGACCCTGAGCTCCTCCACTAGGTTGATGAATCATAACTCGTGCGTGAGGCTGTATGAAACGACGACCCTTTTCACCAGCAGACAATAGAATAGAACCCATTGAAGCTGCTAAACCCGAACAAACGGTCGAGACAGGACTTTTGATTGCTTTTAAGGTGTCATAAATAGAAAAGCCAGAAGTCACATAACCTCCAGGGCTATTGATGATCAACTGAATTTCGTCATGACTCTGACTATCTAGATAAAGCAAGCGATCAATCACGTGTTTTGCGCTGTGATCGTCTACCATTCCCCATAAAAAGACCTTACGATCAGTTAAAAGTGAATGATCAATTAAGTCACGAACTTTAGATGTTGCAGCCATAGCCATAAATTTTTGATACTTACAAAGGTAGCACCTAATGCGATTTTAGCCTAGTATTTCCTACCTTTCGAATAAAAGAAATATGAAAAGATTACTCCTTTCTCTTATTGCCATATTACCTCTTTTCAACTGTTCACATCCCAAATATGAATCTAAAAAGTCAGAAGCGTACCAAGTTGCTGATCTCATTGCAGAAGCACACGGACTCTCTGAGTTTGAAAAAATTGAAAAGATCGTCTTTAATTGGAATGTGGCTCGCGCCAATGGAGAACCTTTCTCTAGAAAATGGATCTGGAATCCTAAGGTAGATTCAGTAACTGCTGTGCGCTCCGACGGTAATTTTAAATATCACTGGAAACGGCTCGATTCAGTATCTAATGAAGTAAACAAGGGATTTATTAACGACAAGTATTGGCTGTTGGCTCCGTTTCAACTCGTATGGGATCAGCACAATTTTACCGCCACTTACACTGAAAATGTGAATTCTCCAGGTGAAGGAAAAGCTTTAAACAAACTAACAATCGTCTATGGCAACGAAGGTGGATATACCCCAGGCGATGCTTATGACTTTTATATCGATAAAGATCATATGGTTAGAGAATGGGTTTTTAGACGGTCTAACCGAGAAAAGGCCAATATTATCTCTATTTGTAAGAATTATACCAACTTAGGCGGTTTACTCATTGCTCAGCTTCATGAGAGACCTTATACCAGTAAAGTGCTTTATTTTACTGAACTATCAATAGAATAGACTGCATTCTTAAATCGTTCAGCAAATAAATAGACGTCTTCGAAAGAATTATAAAACGGTACCGGGGCAACTCGAATTACATTCGGATTTCGCCAATCGGGTACGACACCATTCTCGCAGAGATGATCAAAAATTAACCGTCCGTTTCTAGGCATGTAAATTGAAAGTTGAGCACCTCTATTTTGAGGGGTGATAATCTCAAGAGGATATCCTGTTTGCTCTGCAACCTCTCTAATTTTAAATTCTAAATAGTCAGTAAGCTGTTTGCTTTTTGCGGTTAGTCGCTCCATTCCTACTTCTTCAAATAAGTCTAAGGAGGCGTCATATGGTGCCAAAGCCAATATCGGAAGGTTGGATAACTGCCAAGCCTCTGCCCCTACTGCTGGCTTAAATGAGTCATTCATTTGAAAACGTTCTGATTTATCTACTCCCCACCAGCCTTCGAATCTGGGAATTGAAGACTGGGCGTGATGGCGATTATGAATAAACACACCCGATAAACTACCCGGTCCAGCATTCATATACTTATAACTGCACCAGGCCGCAAAGTCTACTCCCCAATCATGTAGTTTTAAAGAAATATTACCTGCTGCGTGAGCCAAATCCCATCCGATAGTAATACCGTACGATCTAGCAACTCTAGTAATGGTCTCAATATCGAGAACTCCTGCTGTGTAATAATTCACACCCCCAAGAAGGATAAGCGAAATTCGATCTTTATTTTCTTCAATAGCCTTAACGAAATCTTCGGTTGTTGGGGCTGACCCGCTACCAGTTACTTCAACAAGTGCACTTTCAAAATCAAATCCATGAAACTTCAATTGAGATTTCATTAAATACTGATCAGAAGGAAACGCCTTCTCCTCACACAGTATGGCGTAACGCGTAGAAGTCGGACGATAAAAAGAAACCATAAGCAAGTGAAGATTGGCCGTCAAAGTATTCATGATAGTAACTTCATTGGGCTCTGCACCCACAACCTTGGCGAGCTTTGGTACCATTCTTTCGTGATAATCCCACCAAGGGTGTTCAGAATAAAAGTGACCATCTACAGCGTACTCTGCCCACTCATCTAATATTCGACTAATACGGCTTTTAGCATTCAAGGGTTGAAGTCCAAGTGAGTTCCCCGTAAAGTATAACTTCTTCTCTCCTTCATCGGTTTTCGGAAAATGAAATTGATCGCGATAGCTCAACAATGCGTCTTTAGCATCAAGGTCTTTAGCGAATTGAAGAGAACTTTGAAACATAGCCTTATTTTT
>JAAZVG010000049.1 GCA_018623655.1 Flavobacteriaceae bacterium | reverse complement strand
TTCATATCTATAAATTTAATTAGTTTTACCCGCCTTTACAAAGGCAATGATTGTGCCAAAAAAAATCGAATGGGGAAAAATCTAACTTCTCGAGCAGAAGATTATTCAAAATGGTATAACGAATTAGTTGTCAAGGCTGACCTTGCCGAGAATTCGGGGGTAAGAGGCTGCATGGTAATTAAGCCCTATGGCTTTGCTATTTGGGAGAAGATGCAGCAAGGATTAGATCAAATGTTTAAAGATACTGGTCACGAGAATGTCTACTTTCCGATCTTTATTCCTAAATCTTACCTATCAAAAGAAGCCTCTCACGTAGAAGGTTTTGCCAAGGAATGCGCAGTGGTAACTCATTACCGGCTTAAGAATGCAGAAGACGGTAGCGGAATTGTAGTTGATCAAGAAGCTAAACTCGAAGAAGAACTTATCGTTAGACCTACCTCTGAAACTATTATTTGGGATACCTATCGCAAATGGATTCAATCGTATCGCGATCTACCACTTTTATATAATCAATGGGCCAATGTGGTTCGTTGGGAAATGAGAACTCGACTGTTTTTGAGAACCGCAGAATTCTTGTGGCAAGAAGGACACACCGCACATGCTACTCGTGAAGAGGCACTTGAAGAAGCTGAGCGAATGAACAATGTTTATGCCGAATTTGCCGAATCTTTTATGGCGATGCCAGTCATTAAGGGGTTAAAATCTGAGAGTGAACGGTTTGCAGGAGCAGAAGAAACCTATTGTATTGAGGCGCTTATGCAGGATGGTAAGGCGTTACAAGCAGGAACTTCGCATTTCCTAGGTCAAAATTTCGCAAAAGCCTTTGATGTTAAATATGCTACAAAAGAGGGTGGACAAGAATACGTATGGGCAACGTCTTGGGGAGTTTCGACGCGTCTCATGGGTGCTCTGATTATGACTCACAGCGATGACAATGGTTTAGTACTCCCTCCAAAATTGGCTCCTACTCAGGTAGTGATTGTTCCGATTTACAAAGGTGAAGAGCAGTTGAATCAGTTGAACACACATGTGGAAGGATTATTAAAAGAATTGCGTTCTAAAGGTGTATCTGTAAAGTATGATAATCGAGATACTCATAAACCTGGCTTTAAATTCAACGAATATGAACTTAAGGGGATTCCTCTTCGAATTGCTATAGGCCCTAGAGATTTAGAGAATGAAACCTATGAACTTGCTCGTAGAGATACTTTAACAAAGCAGACGGTTGCAGCCGAAGGAATTGGTGATCTAATAGTGAAGCTGCTCGATGAGATTCAAGAGAACCTGTGGTCAAAGGCGCTGAACTATCGATCAGAAAATATAACTGAGGTAGATGATTATAAAACTTTTAAAGAAGTTTTAGATCAAAAAGGCGGATTTGTATCAGCTCATTGGGATGGTACTTCAGCCACTGAGGATCTCATAAAAGAGGAAACGAAAGCTACCATTCGCTGTATACCGATAGATCAAAAGTCAGAGGAGGGGAGATGTATTTACAGCGGTAATCCTTCTCAGGGTAGAGTCCTCTTTGCTAAGGCTTATTAAAAAAGTAAATAGCAGGTTTGCGAGACTTAAAAATAGTTGTATTTTTGCGTCCGCAATTTAGGCTAGAAATGGCCCGTTCGTCTAGGGGTTAGGACGCCAGGTTTTCATCCTGGTAACAGGGGTTCGATTCCCCTACGGGCTACGAAATTGAAATTAAGGGTTTAATGGCCCGTTCGTCTAGGGGTTAGGACGCCAGGTTTTCATCCTGGTAACAGGGGTTCGATTCCCCTACGGGCTACAAAAAAAGATTTAAATAGAATTATGGCAAATCATAAATCAGCATTGAAGCGTATTCGTCGCAACGAAGCAGCTCGTTTACGTAATCGTTATCAGCACAAAACGGTACGTACTGCTATTAAGAAACTTCGTGGAGAAGAGAACAAAAAAGAAGCAGAGAAGCAACTTCCTTCAGTTATCGGAATGATCGATAAACTCGCTAAGAAGAATATTATTCACACTAACAAGGCATCTAATCTTAAGAGTAAGCTTACTCGTTTAGTTGCTCAACTATAACCACTACCCTTTTATTGGGTTTGTAAGATGCGATAAAAAAAGCGCGCTCAATTGGAGCGCGCTTTTTTTTACCCTTATTGAGGAGGATTATTCGTTCATCGTAAGTAAAAACTCTTCGTTGTTACGAGTTTGTTTTATTCGTTGTTCAATAAATTCCATAGCTTCAACAGGGTTCATGTCAGCGAGATACTTGCGAAGAATCCACATGCGCTGTATCGTACTTTCATCTAGTAGCAGATCATCTCTTCTTGTTGATGACGAAATTAAATCAATAGCTGGGAATATTCTACGATTTGAAATTCTTCGATCTAGTTGAAGCTCCATATTACCAGTTCCTTTGAACTCCTCAAAAATGACTTCATCCATTTTAGAACCTGTTTCGGTAAGAGCAGTTGCAATAATAGATAGTGAACCACCATTTTCAATATTACGTGCCGCTCCGAAGAAACGCTTTGGCTTATGTAATGCATTGGCATCTACTCCTCCGCTTAACACTTTTCCAGAAGCAGGTTGTACCGTATTGTAGGCACGGGCTAATCTCGTAATTGAATCTAATAGAATGACTACATCGTGACCACATTCAACGAGTCGTTTCGCCTTTTCAATTACAATGTTAGCAACTCTAACATGCTCAGATGCTTCTTTATCAAAAGTTGAAGCCACAACTTCACCACGAACGTTACGCTGCATATCAGTAACTTCTTCAGGACGTTCGTCTATAAGGAGTATGATCTGATAAACCTCTGGATGATTAGCCGCAATTGCATTTGCAATATCCTTCAACAACATTGTTTTACCCGTCTTTGGTTGAGCAACAATCATGCCTCTCTGTCCTTTACCAATAGGAGAAAACAAGTCGATTATTCTAGTAGAAACAGTACTTCTAGCACCCGCTACATCGAATTTTTCTTTCGGAAAAAGCGGGGTTAAATGTTCAAAAGATACTCTGTCTCTAACAACATTAGGGTCAAGGCCGTTGATTTTATTTACTTTGATAAGTGGGAAATATTTTTCACCTTCTTTTGGAGGTCGGATACTTCCTAGTACGGTATCACCAGTTTTTAGTCCGAAGAGACGAATCTGAGACTGAGATACGTAGATGTCGTCAGGCGAGGCTAAATAATTATAGTCTGATGAACGAAGAAATCCATAACCGTCAGACATGATATCAAGGACACCTTCACTGTCAATAAGCCCCTCAAATTCGTGTTCGGGTTGCTTGTATCTATTCTTTAATTCTTTATCGTAATTGTGGCGATCGTAATTCGCTCCTTTGTCGTTTTGACCCCTATTGCGATCATTAGCTCGACGATCATTTCGATCGTTGTTGCGACGATCGTTGTTGCGACGATCGTTATTGCGCTGACCTTTTTGAGCATTATTCGAAGAATGATCTTCTTTACTTTCTACTTTACCTTCTGTATTTGCTCCTTCTACAACCTCTTCTGAAGCTGATTTATGGGTCCTTGTTCGAGGTCTTCTTTTTTGCTTGGAGTTTTGATCTTCGTTCGAAGAAGTAGCCTCATTGGTTTCTTTAGTATTACTTTCTTTACTGACTTCATGCTTTGCCACCTCCTCGGGTTTTTGAGCTTGAAGATCTAATATTTGATAAATCAGATCTTGCTTTTTCAAAGTCTTGTAACGTGTAATTTTTAGGGTAGCAGCGATTTCCTGTAAATCAGCTAGCTTTTTCGCTTTTAGCGTTTCAATTTCAAACATGTATAATAATGGAAAGTATTAAATCAAGTACAATTGCGGTTTGGTGAAGTAATATAGTAACCGCTCACTATAGTACAATGATACAAATAAAATTTAAATGCAACTGTTTTATTAAAAAAAACCATCATAATTTTGACATATGATTCAACGCATACAATCGTTTTATTTATTCCTTGTAGCCTTATTATCTCTAGGTTTAATTTATGGAGTACAAACGGCCACTTTAGGATTGAATTTTCAAGGTTCGATTGCAATGCTAGTGTTTGGTGAGGGCCTACTTGGGGCTCTTTTAGCCGTTGGATCTGTTTTTTGGTATAGAAATAGACAAAATCAGTTCGTAGTCAACCGACTAAATCTGATTACACAACTTTTTTTACTAGGATTTTTCGTTTATCGATCGCTAAATATATCCGGAGAGGCTGCTGCCTCTGAGAAGGGTATTGGGATGTTGATTCCGATCTTTTCTATCGTTTTTCTAGTTCTGGCTAACAGAGCAATCAAAAAGGATGAAGATCTCGTAAAATCTGCTGATCGTTTGCGTTAAAACCGGATATCTTAGTAGTATTAGTGCGGAGAAAGCTCAGGTGTTCCTGGGCTTTCTCTATTTATTGGTCGCTCCTCGCGTTCCAAATTCAATTACCTGTAGGTTTTTAATTTGATCGTGATCTATTTCGAATTGTAGGCCGGTACGTACTTTGTGAAATCCGTGGGTTCCAGCCGCTCCAGGATTCATATGTAAATGCCCATACTGCTCATCATTCATGACCTTTAAAAGGTGAGAATGTCCGCAGATTACAAGCTGAGGCTGATGCTTTTCTATTAAAGATCTGACTCTTGCATTGTAACGCTTTGGGTATCCCGCAATATGGGTCATCAATATTTTTACCTCTTCGCATTTAAACACAAGATCTTCAGGGTATTGACTGCGTTGAATGTGATCATCAATATTTCCGTAAACCGCTTTAAAAGATGAAACCTTTTCGATTGCATCGCTTACCATCGTATTTCCAATATCTCCTGCATGCCATGTTTCATCTGCTTCGTTGGCGTAGTGAAGTATCCGGTCGTCACAATACGAATGGGTGTCGGATAGCAGAAAAATTCTGGTCATGGTGCTGTATCTTTGCTTCCAAAGATAATTCTTGCTTTGCGTTATTTCATTCAAATAGCATTTAATGGGTCTGAATACCACGGCTGGCAAAGACAGCCTAATGCATACAGTGTACAGCAGGCTTTAGAAGATGCCCTAGGTACTTTGCTGGCTTCTGAAATTGCAATAGTCGGCGCAGGACGCACCGATGCTGGAGTTCATGCGGAGCAGATTTACGCTCATTTCGATTATGAAGAACATCTTGATTTAATAGATTTAACACATAAACTTAATCGTTTCTTATTTCAAAACATTGCCATACTTGATATTCGTAAGGTAAATTCTCAAGCTCATGCTCGTTTTGACGCAACTTCAAGGTCATATCGCTATCTTATTGAGACTAGAAAAAATCCTTTTAATTTTAATTTTTCCCATTATGTAGGGCTACCTCTCGATTTAGAGCAGATGAATCGCGCAGCTCAGCATTTAGTTGGAAGGAAAGATTTCGAGTGCTTTTCTAGAACACATACTGATGTAAAAACTTTCATATGTGATGTTAAAACGGCCTCCTTTACCAAAGAAGGAAGTCTAATACGATTCGAAATAACTGCCGATCGTTTTCTGCGCAATATGGTGCGTGCTATCGTTGGTTCGTTACTAGAAGTAGGGTTGGGTAAACGTTCTCCTGAATGGATAGATGAACTCATCGAGTCTAAGTCTCGATCTAGGGCAGGGGCATCAGCACCGGCAAAAGGATTATCTTTAGTAGCTGTGAATTACCCCAATTCAATTTGGAATGAGTAAGGAAGAGAACAAGGTTAAGAAGTCATTCGATTTAAAGCTTTTTTCGAGAGTATTCTCGTATACTTCGCCTTACCGTGGAATCTTTATAGTATCGGTTGTCTCTGCGATATTGATATCGGCATTCTCTGTACTAACACCCTCACTGGTTGGGCGGCTGGTCGATGAGGCGATTACGCAACAAGACGCTGAATTATTACTTAAGCTGATCATCGCGATGGCGGCGGTTTTATTTGGAGAGGTTTTCTTTCAACTACTTTTCACCTATACTGCAAACCTTTTAGGTGAGTCGATTATTAAAGACTTGAGAACTCATCTGTTTTCAAAGATGATTCGATTTAGAATGACCTATTTCGATAAATCGTCTGTCGGAATTTTGGTAACTCGAGCCGTATCTGACATGCAAAAAATAGGAGAAATCTTCAGTCAAGGTTTTTTCATGATTATTGCCGATGTATTAAAAATGCTTGTAGTAGCGTCAGTCATGCTCGTATTGAATTGGAGATTGGCTCTATTAGTTTTTGCAATTATGCCTCTCATATTATACGCTACACGTTGGTTTCAAAAATCAATGAAAGTAGCTTTTGTTGAAGTGCGTTCCCAAATTGCTGCTTTGAATTCATTTGTGCAAGAGCGTCTTGCTGGTATTCGAGTTTTACAACTTTTTAATCGTGAAGCCGAAGAGGCAAAAGCCTTTAGAGCGATCAATTTGAAGCACCAAAACGCATGGTTAAAAACAGTATGGTATAACTCCATTTTCTTCGCAGTCGCTGAACTTTTAGCTTCAATTACCGTCGGTCTCATTGTGTGGTATGGTGGTGTTCAAAACGTTGGAGGTATTTCACCTGAAAAATATGGTGATATCTTTACCTTCATTCTTCTTTCCTCTCTCCTTTTCAGACCGCTTAGACATATAGCCGATAAATTTAATGTGCTTCAAATGGGCATGGTTGCTGCGGGTAGAGTATTTGCTATCGTAGACGATACTAAACAACTAGAAGAAGAAGGTAAAGTAGAATTAGCGAAGGTTCATGGTAAGGTGACATTTAAAGATGTTGAATTTGCCTATGACCCTAAAAAGCCAGTGCTGAGAGGAGTAAATTTTAATATAAAACCGGGTCAATGTGTTGCTGTAGTTGGAGCTACGGGGGCGGGAAAGTCAACCTTAATTAATTTGCTCAATCGTTTTTATGAAATTGATAAAGGAATTATCAAGATTGACGACCTAGATATTCGTGAAATGACTTTGAAGGGCTTACGCTCGCATATTGCTGTTGTTCTTCAGGACGTCTTTTTGTTTGCTGATACCATTGAAAAAAATATAACACTAGGTAATCCAAGTATAAGTATTGAATCGGTAATCAGGGCTGCCAAGGCAATTGGAGTGCATGATTTTATTGAAACTCTCCCCGGAGCTTATCAATTTCAGATTAATGAGCGTGGTAGTACATTGTCAAGTGGACAACGTCAGCTTATTTCTTTTTTGAGGGCTTATGTTGCTAACCCAAGTATTCTCATTCTCGACGAGGCAACATCTTCAATCGATACCTATGCTGAACAACTTATTCAAAAAGCTACAGAAAAGATAACTGAGGGTAGAACCTCGATAATTATTGCTCACCGACTAGCGACAGTACAAAAAGCAGATGTGATTTTTGTTATGGACAAAGGGCAACTGGTTGAGAGCGGGTCACACGAAGAGCTTCTATCAAAGAAGGGAATATATCATCAGTTGTATCAGGCACAATTCGCAGTGCTTAGTGAGGTTTAACTCGCTAGATCTCTCTTAATCTTAGCTGCGAGTACCTGATCGCTGTCGAAATTGATGAAACTTCGGTTTCGAACATAAGCGATTTCTCCACGTTCTTCACTAACTACTAGACATATAGCGTCAGTGTTTTCTGTAATTCCGAGGGCAGCTTTGTGCCTCAATCCGTAATGAGCGGGAATATCAGAGGCGTTACTTACCGGAAGTATCACTCGTGTTGCTGTTATTCGATTTCCTTGAATGATTGCAGCCCCGTCGTGCAGAGGACTGTTCTTGTAAAAGATACTCTCTAAAATAGGCGCGTTGATCTCAATATTCATACGATCTCCAGAAGCTTTTAGAAATTCTAAGCTGCTGTTTCTTTCGATAACAATGAGAGCACCTAAACGCTGTTGGCTAAGGTGCTTACAGGCAGTAATTAATGCCTCTACATTAATTTCAGGTTCGACAGGTTTGTTTCCATAAAATCTAAAGAATCGACTCATCGTTTTAGTTGAGAATTTACCTGACCCTAAAACCAACAAGAATTTTCGAATTTCTTGTTGAAACACGACGACAAGAACGATGAATCCCACTTGCATGAATCCGCCTACTAGGCTACTAATCATTTTCATTTCAAGTAGTTTAGTTACGTTCCAGAAAGTCCAAACAATAACTAATCCTAGGAAGATATTGATTGCTACCGTTCCTTTTACAATTCTGTAAACATTGTAAAGTAACAAAGCAACAAGAAGTATATCAAGTGCGTCTGTAATTCTGAAATCGATAAACTCGAATGGATTCACTGTTAAAATTTGGTTGAGTTGAAAGTTACAAATTTTGAGATAGTGTAACACACTCTACCGCTTCCTTTACATCGTGCACTCTTAATATTGATGCTCCTTTATCTAAGGCGATCATATGAAGTGCAGTTGTTCCATTGAGTGATTTAGATGCATCAGAATTTAAGGTTTTATGAATCATTGACTTTCGACTGAGGCCAACTAAAAGGGGACTATTTAGTAATTTGAATTCTTCTAACTCACGCAGAATTTGAAAACTCTGCTCTATGGTTTTTGCAAATCCGAATCCTGGGTCGATGATCACATCGTGTATATGTAATTCGGTACAGCGGTTGATTAATTCAGAGAAATACAATCGCATTTCAACAATTAAGTCTTCGTATTGACAAAGGTCTTTCATGGTTTGTGGAGTACCTTTCATATGCATACCGATATAGGGCACCTTGTGCTTGGCTACTACTTCTAAAATTTTCGGATCCATTTGTGACCCGCTAATATCATTAATCATTGATGCTCCTGATTCTAAGCAAGCGTCGGCTACTGATGATCTAAAAGTATCGATGGAGAGTGGAGCGTCAGGAAACTCTTTAGTGAGTAATTCTACTACCGGTAAAACTCTGCCTAATTCGTATTCTTCTGAAATATGATCGGCTCCAGGTCTTGAAGAATACCCGCCTAAATCGAGCGCAAAGGCCCCATCTTTCAAATGCTTTTCGGCCAACTTCAAGATTTGGCTGTCAAACTTTAATTGGCCTCCGTCATAGAATGAGTCTGGAGTAAGATTTAGAATTCCCATCACTTTTGGAGTGCTTAGGTCGATCAGTCGTTTTTTCAAAAGAATTGTCATCTGATACCTTTATATTTGAACGATTGTAATTTAATTGCCTCTAAGGTACGGCAACCCTTAAAGATAAAATAGCTATGGCGGATACCTCTGCTGAATTTGATTCGATTATCAACCAGTGTTTATCGCTTTTTGAAAAGAAATCCTACGATTATGGTACTGCTTGGCGTATTCTGAGATTACCTTCATTAACGGATCAAATTTTTATCAAGGCTCAAAGAATCAGAAGTTTACAAACGCTATCAGAGCGCAAAGTGCAAGAAGGTGAAATATCAGAATTTATAGGCATTATTAATTATTGTATCATGGCGCTGATTCAAATCGATCTTGGAATCGCTGAAAATCCAGACATCGACGCGAAAAGAGCTATAGCTCTTTATAAAGATAAAGCCGATCGTTGTAAGCAATTGATGATGGATAAGAATCACGATTATGGGGAGGCTTGGAGAGAGATGCGTGTGAGTTCGCTTACCGATCTCATTTTGCAAAAGTTA
>JAAZVG010000179.1 GCA_018623655.1 Flavobacteriaceae bacterium | reverse complement strand
GCCCTAGATCCATCAAGGCTATAAAGGCCTCCTTTGAATTCAATTTTTTCATTGATTACCTTGGCTATCGCTCCTATTGGTGAACTACACCCTCCCTCTAAGAGTCTCAGGAATTCTCGTTCTAAGCGTGTTTCAAGCGCGGTGTTATCGTGATTGATTATCGACAATGCTTCTTTGAGATCAGGTCGATCAGATTTCGCTATAACTACCACTGCTCCTTGTGCCGGGGCGGGTAACATCCAATCTAATACTTCAATTTCAAGGCCTTTAATTTCAAGACGTTCAAGACCGGCTAGTGCGAAAATACCTCCTAACCAAGCGTTAGCGGATACCTTATCAAGTCTAGTTTGCACATTGCCTCGAAGACCAGTAACTGTATGATTTGGATATTTTCTGAGCCATTGCGCCTTACGCCTTAAGCTGCCTGTAGCTACTAATGTTTCACCTTTTGTTGGGCTTTTTACTAGAACATCGTCAGTGTTTCCTCTCTCAAGTATTGCAACAATTTCAAGACCTTCTGCGAGCGCCGTGGGTACATCCTTCATCGAATGTACAGCGATATCGATCTCTTCATTTAGAAGCGCTAAGTCTAAGCTTCGAGTGAAAACACCACTTATTCCCATCTGATAAATGGGTTGAGTAAGGTTTAGATCACCCGCTGATTTTATTGTATGTAATACGTTTGGATGGTTATTATCAGCGAGTAGTTTGGCCACTTTATTGGCTTGCCAAAGCGCTAGGGCACTATCTCTTGTACCAATTCGAATAGGCCTTTTCATCGCTTTGATTTTTCTAATTCAAATACCGACTCTATGAGTTTCATTTTCTCTTCGAGATCGGTATCTGTCTCTCTTAGGAAATTGGCAAATTGCCTGGTAATTTTCTGAACTAATCGGTCTCCGAAATCATCAAAGGCATCACAATTCTTGGCTGCGCTTTTATTTTTTTTCGATTGAAAATCAATCTCTTCAGCTTTAAACTGGCTTAACCTTTCTTTTAAAGCTGCTAAGGTATTGGCGAATTTACGGTTGTCTACCCAGGTCATAAATTCTAGCTGAATCTCCTGATAGATCGATTCGGCTCTAGGCAAGAAAGCTTTTCTTTTTTCGAGTGTATCGTCAGTGATTTTCGATAGCTGATCGATATTAATTACTTCAATGTTCTCTAGGCTATTCACCTCTTTACTAACGTTATTAGGGACAGATAAATCGAGAATAATCAGTGGTTTTTTATTGAAAATAAGCGCTGGAGTTATTGTTGGCTTTGAAGCACCTGTTGCTACAACTAAAATGTCTGCTTGTCGTATCTCTGATTGAAGTTCTGAATAAGGTCGAACTCTTAGATTGAGTTTTGTTGCAATACGTTCGGCTTTTTCACGCGTTCGGTTGATCAGTGTAATATGATCGTTTTGTGTGTGTTTGACTAAATTTTCACAAGTGTTTCGGCCAATTTTCCCTGTGCCAAAAAGTACGATATGTTTTGTTTTAATAGCTGCTACTTTTTCAAGCAGGAAGCGTACGGAGGCAAATGAAACCGATG
Organism: Flavobacteriaceae bacterium; assembly: GCA_018623655.1. Taxonomy (GTDB): domain Bacteria; phylum Bacteroidota; class Bacteroidia; order Flavobacteriales; family Flavobacteriaceae; genus UBA3478. The sequence goes on along the minus strand of JAAZVG010000179.1, from coordinate 1,353 downwards.
TTGCTCCAGAAGAAATCTCTGTTTCTGTTTTTATTCGTTTCGATGCCTGGATTACAGAATTTATCAAACGCTCAAGGAATGGGTTGCTTAGGCCTAATTTCTTTGCTCTTCTAAAACCTTGTTTGACTTGGGATATGATTTCAAAATCGCCAAGAATTTGGCTGTCTAGCCCAGTACCTACCCTAAATAAGTGCTCTACAGCTTCTGCATTCTCTTTTATATAGCCTTGAGTTTCGAATAATTCGCGATTTCCTTTAGTGAACTCACACAGTAAATTGATAAGAACTTCGGGCTCTTCTACATATCCATATAGCTCGGTACGATTACACGTAGAGATCGTTAGGAGTGCTTCGACGCCCCGTTCTTTAGCTTTCCGAGACAACGATTCCCCTGCTGCTCCATCAAGGCTAAATTTTCCTCGAGTCAGTGCGTCTGATTTTATGTAACTAAGGCCTACGGCGAAAAAGGAATCAAGCATGGGGTTGCGCCAAAACTTTTGCAATGCAAATTTACAGCCTACTCATTCTCTAAAATAACGCTAGCGGTTTTAAATTAGATTTCGAGATATTTTTACCTTATTCATTTAGGGTTATTTTAATCAACACACTGTTTTTCAGTGTTTTGAGACCGTAATTGTCTTATTTAGACTGTTTTTAAATTAAGTTTTTGAAGAATCGATTACCTTTGAAAAGCTGTAAAACAACGCTAAATGAAAAAGGAATTTACGATAATAAGTGAATCGTGCAGAGTGCTCCGTTTTTACAATGAAAACAAGGAGTCAATCACCTTCGAGGAATCGGTGACTAAGGATTACATTCAAATGCATTTTGTGCTTAGAGAACAGGCCCACTTTCTTTATAATCAAGGGTCATATCAACTAGATGGGACAGAAGACCAAGTGCTGCTTCTTTTTAACACTCAAAAAGAACTCCCGATTCATCTAGTTCTCGATCCTGGTGGGTGGGTACTTTCGCTTCTTGTTACCATCGAACAATTGCACAGCTGGTTCTCGAATGAAGCATCTCTCATCCCTTTCTTTGAAGGCGCTTCGCATGATAAGAAATATTACAGTCAAGACGAGATTCGTCCAGCATTATCTATTCCGCTCAATCAGTTAATGCAATTTACGCTGCACCCCTCAGTTAAAACGCTTTATTTTAAGGCAAAGGTTCAAGAAATTTTAGCGCTCTATTTCAATCGTACCGAAGAGGCTGACCTTGAGCGTTGTCCTTATCTGGCAGATGATGAAAACGTTCGAAAAATAAGAAAGGCGAAAGACTTACTCATCGCTCAAATGAATGAGCCACCGACTTTGGAGGGACTTGCTGAGGAAGTTGATTTATCAGTAGGGCG
>JAAZVG010000178.1 GCA_018623655.1 Flavobacteriaceae bacterium | reverse complement strand
TTCTTAAAACGAGCCACAATCTCTGCTTCGCTTAATTTTTGAATTCTTTGCGCATTGAACCAGTTTAGTTTCTCTAAATCAAATCGTGCGCCTGATTTTTGAACACGATCAAGACTGAACTTTTCGACCATTTCTTTCAATGACATCTCTTCGGTATCGTCCCCAGGATTCCATCCGAGGAGACCCAAGAAATTTAAAAGAGCCTCTGGTTCATAACCAGCTTCTTTATATCCAACGCTTTCATTCCAGGACAACGGAAATACAGGGAATCCACCCGCTTCCCCGTCTCGTTTACTAAGCTTTCCTTTTCCCGATGGTTTTAATAGCAGTGGCAGGTGTGCGAATAACGGAGGTGTCCATTCAAATGCTTGATATAACAAGGTGTGAAGCGCTAACGCCGGTAACCACTCTTCTCCCCTAACTACATGGGTTATTTTCATCAGATGATCATCTACCACGTTAGCTAAATGATAAGTGGGCATACCATCACTCTTATACAACACCTTGTCGTCTAGAGTATTGGTATTGACCTTGATTTCTCCTCTTATCTCATCATGGAATAGGACCTCAGTGTTTTCTGGAGTCTTAAATCGAATAACAAACGCTTCACCGTTTTCGATTCTAGACTGGACGTCTGATTCATTTAGGGAAAGACTGTTGTTCAGGCCTTTTCGGCTCAACGGCCCATATAAAAAGCGACCACCTTCTTTTTCTTCCGTCTCCCGATAATGGGTTAAATCTTCAGAACTGTCGAATGCATAATACGCCCATCCCGTATCAACGAGCGCTAATGCATATTTGTGATAGATTTCTTTTCGTTGACTTTGACGATAGGGCCCTAACGGCCCATCTTTATTCGGGTCTTCGTCTGCCTCTATTCCTAACCAAGCCATTGATTGAAGGATATATTCTTCTGCGCCTTCTACATAACGAGACTGGTCGGTGTCTTCAATCCGTATAATAAACTTGCCGTTTAAGTTTTTTGCCAGAAGATAGTTGTATAGAGCTGTTCTGACCCCTCCTATGTGCAGGGGCCCTGTTGGAGACGGGGCAAAACGAAGTCTTGGCTGCATAATTCCTTGTTTGGAAAGCAAAGGTAGCCATTCACCTAAAATCTATTGATATCTTTGTAGGGTGATTAGAGATGTGGTGTTTATAAACTTTCCGGTTTGGGCCGATGGCTCGGCAATTAAATCATGGCTTTTGGCTGAAATGGAATTGTTAAACTTGTCCTTAGAGGCAGCTTACTCCTTTATGTCTGACGAAGAGCTTTTGAAATTTAACATAAAGCATTTAAATCACGACACTTATACAGACATCATTACTTATGACTTGAGGCCTGAAGGCCTTGAGGAGGCCAACCTTTGTATAAGTCACGAACGTGTTATCGCTAACGCCACCACCTTTAAGGCTTCTAATACAGATGAACTTTGCAGGGTTTGTGTACATGGGTTGTTACACCTGGCGGGGTTTGATGACAAAGACGAGGCTTCTAAGGCCGAGATGCGGAATCAAGAACAACTAGCTTTAAACAGGTTCCACGTGGAACACTAAAATATGTTTGCAGAACAATACGATATCATTGTTGTTGGTGGGGGGCATGCAGGAGCAGAAGCTGCGGCAGCCGGGGCAAATATGGGCATGAAGACCCTGCTTGTCACCATGAACCTTCAGAATATTGGACAAATGTCTTGTAATCCTGCGATGGGCGGAATCGCCAAAGGACAAATAGTACGCGAAATTGATGCGCTTGGGGGCTACAGCGGACTGGTTAGCGATGAGAGCGCTATTCAGTTCAAAATGCTCAATCGCTCTAAAGGGCCTGCGATGTGGAGCCCGAGAACTCAAAACGACCGAATGCTCTTTGCAGAATCTTGGAGACTTAGGCTTGAACAAACCCCACTACTTGATTTCTATCAAGAAGTGATTACCGGCCTGGCCATTGAAGGAACGAGCGTTGTGGGAGTGAAAACCGCATTGGGTATTGAGATACGCTCTAAAGCCGTAGTTTTAACCAATGGCACGTTTTTAAATGGCTTAATACACATCGGTGAGAAGAATTTTGGAGGCGGTAGAGCTGGTGAAAAGGCCAGTACTGGCATCACCGAACAATTGATAGATTTAGGTTTTGACAGCGGTAGAATGAAAACAGGCACGCCTCCTCGCGTGGACAGCCGATCTTTAGATTATTCTAAAATGATCGCCCAGCCAGGGGATGTGATACCAGGTAACTTCTCGTATTTGAAAAACTTTAGATTGAACAAGCAGCTAGACTGCTACCTTACCCACACCTCCGCAGAGGTTCATGATCTATTAAGAGAGGGGTTTGATCGTAGCCCAATGTTTAATGGAAGCATACAAAGTATTGGCCCGCGCTATTGCCCTTCTATCGAGGATAAGATTAATCGTTTTGCAGAAAAGGACAGCCACCAAATTTTTGTTGAACCAGAAGGTTGGAAGACTGTAGAGGTTTATGTAAATGGTTTTTCTACTTCCTTACCAGAGGATGTTCAATATAAAGCGCTGAGGAGCGTGGCTGGATTTGAAAACGTTAAGTTTTTCAGACCGGGCTATGCCATAGAATATGATTATTTCCCCCCGACCCAACTGAAGAACAGCCTTGAAACAAAGCTAATCAACGGGCTGTTTTTCGCAGGACAGATTAACGGCACAACCGGATATGAAGAAGCGGCAAGCCAAGGATTAATTGCGGGCCTTAATGCAGCACTGCAAATCAAGAATCAAGACCCACTGGTATTGCGTCGAGATGAGGCCTACATAGGCGTTTTAATCGATGACCTCATTACCAAAGGCACTGAAGAGCCCTACCGAATGTTTACTTCGAGAGCTGAATACAGAACCCTTCTGCGCCAAGACAATGCAGACCTTAGGCTTACCGAACGCTCCTATA
>JAAZVG010000177.1 GCA_018623655.1 Flavobacteriaceae bacterium | reverse complement strand
TCCCCCTCACCTTCTGGAACAATTGCCCCCATAAAGGCATAATTGGTTCTATATATTTTGAGAGATTCACCATTACTACTTCTTAATATCCAGTCCTTAGGGCTGGGTGAATAGTACCACTCTGAAAATACCGCGAATGCAGGTGAATCTAGTCGGTATCTATAACTTATCTGGTTCTCTTTAAACGAACGAACTTCTACGAATTCAAGCGCACCAAGTGTACGATTCTCTTCATAATCAAATGAGAACGGTTCATTAATTTCTATCGATTCTGATTGGCTGATACGCGGTAGATTCAAAAAACTTTCTTTTAAAGAAGGTTGGTACTCAATTGATTTGGCTATCCATATAGGGCCTTTTGAATTTGCATAAATAGATGCATCTTTTCTTCCCTCCTTATCGCTACTAATTAGATACTTAATGTTTAGCAAATCTAAAACTTCGTAGTTCTCATTTGCGATATGGTAATCAAAGATTTGACTAATAAAACCGGGCTTTGCGGCATGATATCCACCAATCGAACGGTGGTGATATGAAGTAGTGGCACCGTTTAATCCCTCGTTCAAATTAAATACTCTATAATATCCACTATCAGATTGAATACCTTTATCAGCTTCAGTCAAGGGAATAAAATTTTGAAACTCACGTTTTGAAATAAAATGATCCGCTGAAGTATAACGAAGAGCTACTCCCCCTAGATCAAATACCACCGCACCGATAACAATGTAGATCAACTTATCCTTTAATCGTTTTGAATAAACGTAGAGAACTGTACACACCACTAAAACCATTAAAAAAGATCGAAGCGCATCTTTTAGAGCAAGGGTAGTTCGATCAGACCGTAAAGCATCAATAAATTCAGGACCGTATGCACTTTCGTAACTGATATCGTTTCCACCCGAAAATCCGAGTATAAAAGGCAATAATGTACCTAAACCAATTATAGTAAGGCTTATTATTAATGCTTTAGACAGGGGTCGAATATTTGGAGAGGCTAACCATTTATTTAAACCTAAGATTGCAATAAGCGGTACTGTAAAAGAAAGTATTACTTGAATCGAGGAAACCGCTCTGAACTTATTGTAAAGCGGAAAGTAATCAACAAATAAATGGCTTAGAAAACTCAGATTCTTTCCGAACGAAAGTAACAATGCTAGTGCCATGGAAAAATATAGCCATCTGTATTTTTTAAACGACAACGTACACAGACCTAATACAAATAAAAATAATACCGAAGCTCCTAAATAAGCAGGTGCTGCAACGATCGGTTGATTTCCAAAATATAGTGGAGCACTACTTGTGAACTTTTCGATCTCGGTTGCACCGATATTATACTTTCTTAGAAACTGTTCTAGGTGGCTTCCCTCTGGTAAGGATTCACTATTGGATCCACCAAAAAGTCTTGGGATAAAAAGATTAAAAGACTCTGCAATTCCATAACTGTAGGTTGTAATATAATCAAAGCTCAATCCGGTATTAGTCGAAGCTCCTTCTAAGGTAATCTCGGGAGTAGTCCGAGTGCTAAACTCAGCATACTGTCGTGTTGTAAATACAGTAGAGGCATTGAGTAGTACTGCCCAAAAAACCGAAACAGTGAAAACTCCTAACCTTTTAAAAAAGGTCACTCCTTCTTCTTTAGTAAAAGTCTCGTAAGCTTTAAAAATCAAATACATACCAATAAGCATAAAGAGGTAATAAGTCATTTGATAATGATTTGCCACCAGCTCTAAAGCTATTGAGAGGGTTAAGAACAATGTCGGAAGCAAGATTTTTCTTGAACGAAACAGGTAAAGTAATGAAGCCAAGACTAAAGGAAAATACCCGATGGCATGAGCCTTAGCATTGTGACCAACTTCTATTATAATTATGTGGTATGTTGCTAAAGAGAAGGCTAATGAGCCTAATATTGAAAGCCTAAAATCGACTTTTAAACTCGATAGTAGGATATAAAACGATAGCAGATAAAGAAATAAATAATCAATCGGTCTTGGCAGAAAGCGAATAAGGCGATCTAAGGCTTTAACACCCTGGTAAGCATATTGAGCACCTAACTGATAAGTGGGCATACCTCCAAAGGCGTTTTGAGTATAATAAGATTCCTCCCCTGTAGCTCTTAATTCATTCCGCAAATGAGCCATTCCGTTGTACTGAACAATGTCTGATTGGTTGAGCACCTTCCCCTGTAATGCGGGTAAATAGAAAACACAAGAAATCAGTAAAAAGATAAGTAGAGCTACTCCATGTGTTTTAAAAAAAGTTGACATTGTAATGGTTCTTATCGTTTGTATTGACATGAATTACGTTGAATTTAAGCTAATTTAGGACTATGATTACGATCAAAGAATTAAAGACCAAAAAAGAACTCATCGAATTTGTAAAGTTTCCCTTTAAACTTTATAAAAATACTCCTTATTGGATACCTCCTATCATAAGTGAGGAAGTGAACAGTTTTGACAAAAACCTTAATCCTGTATTTGAACATGCTAATGCACGATTTTTCGTCGCTTTGAACGGAAGTGAAATTGTGGGGAGAATTGCTGCAATTATCAATCGTGTTGAGGTTGATAAACAAGGCTTAAAAAAAATGAGATTTGGATGGTTTGATTTCATCGACGATCTCGAGATTTCTAAGGCGTTACTTGATAAGGTAAGTGAAATAGGAAAAGAAAACCATTTGGAGTTCATCGAAGGCCCTGTAGGTTTCTCAAACCTAGATAAGGTTGGTGTTATGACCGAAGGTTTTGAAAATATGGGCACCATGATTACTTGGTATAATCACGCGTACTACGTCAAACATTACGATGCTTACGGATTAAAAAAGGAGAAAGGATATGTAGAAAGTAAATTTCCGGCCGAAAATGCAGATCCCAAATTCTTTGCTAGTTTCAGTGAGGTAATTCAAAAACGTTACAATCTCAGAGCAGTAAATTTT
>JAAZVG010000176.1 GCA_018623655.1 Flavobacteriaceae bacterium | reverse complement strand
ATGTCAATAAGTAATACACCTCTGTCGTAAGTACTCACGGTTTGATTGTTCATTGGGCCCCACATCCAAGGGTTGAACCCCCAGCCCCATCCAAAACCCCAAGCCTGGTTGTTTATGTCGACTCTAGATTCTTCATCGGTTGCTATGCTAACCAGTAAATCTGCATTTTCAGCAAGTACATATCCCTTAGCTGTCATTTGAGATTCAATCGACTTTAGGATGCGTCTTTTATCTAGATCAGAAATTTCTGCCTGATCAATAGAAGGTTTGTAGAAAGCGAAACTTGAATAATTTGTGAAATCGACTTCAATATCGTAGTCGGTAAAGACTCGAATAGAACTGCATGAGGCAAGAAGCAGTACGCTCATAAAAGCCCCAAATAAATAAATTGATTTTCTCATAGCATAAAGGTTAACTAACTCAGTATGAAGTTACAAATCAGAAAGGATATCAGTCAATACCCTATGAACGGATACGATTCTGTTTGGGGTTGTATCCATAGGGACAATGACGGCAGCCACTTTCGCAGCAATAACCACGTTTTAAGTGGTATTTCTCAGTAAATACTCGATAACCGTTCTCGGTATAGTAATCGCCATCTTCTACTGGAATATGCTTTTTCACCTCACAAAGATAAGACTGTAGACAAGTTGTGAAAACTTCGAGTTGCTTTACCGTTACATTCCCGATAACTTTATCCTATGCCAATGACTGAAACCTCTCGCAATCAACTCATTCGATTACCTATCGTTCAATCAGCAGGTGTAGAACTTTGGGTAAAGCGTGAAGATGAGTTACATCCGCTGATTTCGGGAAATAAGTTTCGTAAACTGAAGTATAATATCGAAGAGGCTCGTCAGCAACGTGCACATACCTTACTCACCTTTGGCGGAGCCTTTAGTAATCACATCTTAGCAACTGCAGCAGCGGCAGCAGAATACGGATTCAAAAGCGTGGGAATCATTCGTGGCGAAGAACTTGCAAGCGTAGTGTCCTCGAATGCTACGCTGTCTAAGGCTGCCAAGCTCGGAATGAAATTTGTCTTTGTTTCTCGCGAAAGGTACCGAGAATTAACTGCCGACCCAGAGAAAGCCCGATCACTATCAGAAAAAGGGGGACAGTATTTAATTCCTGAAGGAGGAAGTAATTCTCTTGCAGTCAAGGGTGTTTCAGAACTGTTTATCGATGAGGATATTCGAGCCGACTATATCTGTAGCCCTGTAGGTACCGGAGCAACCTTGGCAGGTATTGTTGAGGGAGCGCATCCGACTCAAAAGATAAGAGGCTATGCTTCTTTGAGTCATGAACGTCTAAACGATGAGGTCAAGCGCTTCACTACCAAAGATAGTTTTGAAATTATTGATAATTACACCTTTGGTGGATATGCTAAAACCACTCCTGAACTCATCTCTAAAATGAACTGGTTTTATAAGCAGACTAAAATTCTACTCGATCCCATTTACACTGGTAAGATGATTTTCGGTTTATTAGAAGACATCAGACGTGGTGCATTTGAGAAAGGAAGCGTAATTTTGGCTATCCATACTGGAGGTCTACAAGGAATCGAGGGTATGAATGCGAGATTAGAACGCAAAGGCGAACTAAAGATCACAGTTTAATGCACATTAAGAAATTTTCAGGTTACGCAATTGTAGTATTGTTTCTGGGCTTGGTTTTGCAAAGCTGTACTCCCAATCCTGAAGTATATCGTATTGCACGTTCTAAGACTTCAGAACAAAATCTCAGCAAGTCAATGGGTGATCGCACTAAAGATGCCATCGATGATTTAGGTCTCAAATCTTGGTCTGAGAAAGACTACGAAAAATTCACCTCAGAGAAAGCCTATATCGAAAGCTTTGCAGAGGTGGCAATGAAAGAAATGAAATTATATGGAGTTCCGGCTAGTATTACGCTTGCACAGGGTATTCTCGAGACAAATGCAGGTAAGAGCGAACTTGTTAAATCTTCGAATAATCACTTCGGAATCAAATGTCATGATAGCTGGACGGGTGACTCTGTTTCTTACGATGATGACGCGAAGGGTGAATGCTTTAGAAAATACAGAAGCCCAATAACCTCTTATAGAGATCATTCTAAGTTTCTAACATCAAGACCGCGTTATTCTGATCTTTTTGAACTAAAACCTACAGATTATAAGAGCTGGGCTAAAGGATTGCGCGCGGCCGGATACGCCACTGATAAAAGTTATTCAGATAAACTAATTGCAATTATCGAGCGCAACGATCTCGATAAATACGATGATATGACTCTTGGTAAGCGCAGACGTCAGTTGAAAAAAGAAACGCGTAAAGAGAAAGTAGGTGATGTTCTAACACAAGCTAAGACTGCCATTAGCAGTATCGGAAAGCGAACACGTGAGATGGCCGAAAAGGCACAAGACGATATTGCCAACGCTTATAGAGGTTTGGCACATAGGGTGACCAAAGGAGATACGCTTTATAGTATTGCTAATAAATACGAAGTCACTATAGAATCGATTAAGAAAATGAATTTTCTTGAAACCGATGAGTTATCAATCGGACAAATTCTTGAAATTCCCAAAAAAGTAAAATGACAGTATATCAAAGAAGCAGTGCCCTTTTTCGTGAGGCGAATAAAGTAATTCCTGGAGGAGTAAACTCGCCAGTACGTGCCTTTAAATCGGTAGGAGGAACCCCCGTTTTTGTTAAAGAAGCCAAGGGAGCATACCTGTACACCGAAGACGGGCATCGACTGATCGATTACATTTCTTCATGGGGCCCACTTTTATTCGGACACGCATACCAACCGGTACTAGCAGCAGTTACCGAGCGCGCCAAAAAGGGAACCTCGTTTGGTATGCCTACTGAGCTTGAGACAAAGCTGGCTCAAAAAGTGGTTTCAATGGTACCTAGCGTTGATAAAGTACGTTTTGTAAACTCTGGTACTGAAGCTTGTATGAGT
>JAAZVG010000175.1 GCA_018623655.1 Flavobacteriaceae bacterium | reverse complement strand
AATTTTAAAGAGGGCGCTATTACTTGTCTTATTGGCACAGAGCATCGTTTATGCGCAGTTTGCTCCAGCGGTACAGAACTACTCGCCAGAACAATACGGCGCGGATAATCAGAACTGGGCGATAGATCAGTCTAAACAAGGATTATTGTTTGTGGCTAATCAATCGCGAGTATTGTTATTTGACGGGAAGAAATGGGAGTCGTTTTTTGTTCCCAATGCACAAAGTATTCGATCGATCAAGGTGATTGGAAATCGTCTGTATGTTGGAGGCGCTATGAGTATCGGCTTCTATGAGATTACCCCTCAAGGACTTGAAAATTACAGCGAAATAGAAGGGTTAGAACATCAAAATATTGATGTTGGGGAGGAGTTTTGGCACATTGCTGTACTAGACGAAAGACTCTTTTTTCAGTCGAAACGCGCCATTTATGAAGTTATAGAGAATCAATTGATTCGGCGCGCCCCTTTTGAATCAGATCGCCCCGAATCTTTTCGTAACGCAGGGGAGTTGTATTTTTTCTCTTCGAATAAGGCGATTCGATTTTCATCAGGGGAGTATCATCGTTTTGAGTTCCCAGAACTCTCGAGTGCTCTTATTGGCGCTTATGAAATTAATAGCAAGCTGTTTTTTGTTAACGAAAATGGTGAAACCTTTAGCCTCAAAGAAAATGACCTTGTTAGAGAAAATAGCCCTTTTGTAGATCTTCAGAATTCAGGTCAGATATACGATTTACTTCAATTGAAAGATGGGCAATTGGTTGTCGGCACAATCTCATTAGGGATGCGTGTTTATGGAAAAAGAGGTCAACTACGGTATGTTCTTGACAAAAAGAACGGACTAAATAACAGCACCGTGCTTGGGTTGTTTCAGAGTAATACAGGACGAGTTTGGGCCGCTTTAGATCAAGGGCTGGCATCATTTGAGTCAAACTCAAATTTAAGTGAGTTTAGGTCTGGTATTGATGATATTGGAGTGGTATACACGGCAGTTCGTCATGACAACAAGCTATACATCGGCACCAATCAGGGCCTTTACCTTTATAGTGAGAAGGAAGATGGATTTAATTTTGTCTTGGGCACAAGAGGCCAGGTGTGGAACCTGACGAGCTTTGGCGACCAACTCTTTTGTTTTCACGACAAAGGCCTGTTTGAGGTTAGAGGATTAGAGAGTACTTTGCTCGACTCGAGATCAGGCTACTGGAATGCGAGCAGACATATTAGTTCAGAGGGCGTCATGTCTTATGTTTTGGGCGGATACGACGGTGTATATATTTATCGTCCCAATTCAGACCCTAAAGTTAATAAGATTGACACTTTCAACGTTCCTTCTCGATTCGTTGAAGTAGTTAATAATACAATTGTTGTTAATCACGAAAGTCTTGGAGTCTTTATATTAGATATTGACTGGAACCAGAATAAGATACGCTCTGAAAAGCGGATTCCTGCCTTAGGCACAGCCAGCAGTCTGTTTGTGCTAGGAGACAAACTTTATTACAATAGCTCTGAAGGCGTTTTTAATGTAGAAAGCCAGGCGCTTCGATATAACAGGACATTAACGGGTCTTCTAGCAGACCCTATTTTGCGCCCCGCACAAAACTCAGCTAAGGCAGATGAAATTTCATTTTTGTCAACGAATAAAATGATTCGGCTTAAAGCATTGAAAGCAGGGACTTATGACCTTATTGAAGAGATGCTCCCAGAAGCTCGACTTTCGTCATTCGGTGTAAGTGGCTTTGAAAATATAAATGCCATTGGCCGCCAGGAACATTTAATCGGACTAAAAGACGGTTTTTTGATTGTTGGGAGCACTGCAAATGCAGAGCAAATAGAAACGTTTCCTGTTTGGCCTTTGAGTTTAGAAGTTGCTAGACAGGATGATTTTGTAAGCCTTCCGCTAGATGAGACCCCACTACTCAATGCCCAAGAGTCTACAATCAGAGTTAAATATAGGCACCCAAGTTTTAGCGACAGATATCCTACGGAGTACCAATTTCAATTGATCTCGAAGACGGATACTGTTGTAGACCGAGCGCTTGTTTCTACGAAAACGTATTATAACTTGAAGCCAGGGAGGTACTCTCTTAGCGTAATCGCTTTTGGCCAATCGAATAAAATACTTGCTAAATCGGAGCCTCTCGGTTTTGAAATAGACAAACCCTGGTATCAAACAACCCAATTTACCTTATACGTCATATTCTCAGGACTATTAATATTCTTTATTGCTTCAGCGATGATGAGAGTAATATATAAACGAAGAGAGCAGAAAATCAGAAAAGAGAATGAACGGCTGCTAGAGACGAATCAGCTTCGGGAAGAGAATAGAATTAGCCAATTGAAGAACAAGCACCTTGAAGATGAACTAGAGATTCGAAAGCGAGAATTGACTGGAGTATATGAGGCAGAAATAAGAAGAAATGCACTTCTTAAGGATCTGAAAGCTCAAATCGGAAAGGCTACATCTGAAAAACCGGCAGAGGAAATTAAAGCCCTCATAGACAAGCACCTTGAAGATGATAGTGACTGGACAAAGTTTGAATCTGCCTTTAACGAGTTAGATTTTGATTTTATGGCAAATCTCAATAAGCGCCATCAAGGACTAACCAGACAGGAGGTAAGACTGCTTGTTTACATTCGCCTTAATCTTTCAAATAAGGAAATATCTGACCTTCTCAACATAGGCTTGAAGAGCGTCGAAATGAAAAGATATCGAGTAAGAAAGAAACTGGGATTAGAAAAATCCCAGAATTTATCTGAATACATACACTCCTTTTAGCCCTACAATTACTCTACATTTTTACGTTCTTGCTGTTTTAAAACATTGATTATAAGCATTTTATGAATTTTTGTGTCTTTTTAGACCTCTACAGGTCGGCACAACTAGGCGAAATACTTCTTAATTTTATAAGGTTCATTTTAAAATACTTAAATCCTTATATAATTAATT
>JAAZVG010000174.1 GCA_018623655.1 Flavobacteriaceae bacterium | reverse complement strand
CGATAAAAGGCAGGTATTAATTCATTCCTTGCTTGGGTCTAAGGCTGATGAGGAAATGCGACTGGCACGAATTTCACGAGACAATTTGAAAAAAGCACCAGAGCAAGCCATTGATTTGTGCAAAGCTCAAGGTTTTTTCCCAGGCAAGCGTGCCCTCCTCATCGAGGACGCTAACGAAACCATAACTGATATAATAACTAAAGTTTTCGACGTATGGAAAGATGGGGACGCAACATTAATAATTACTGCAGGTTCATTAAAACCAACGTCTAAGCTTCGCAGGTATTTTGAGCAGCAGCATAATATATTTTCAGCTCCTATATATGATAATCCTATGACGAGGGCTGAAATTGAAAAAATGATTTCTAAGGCTGGCCTAAAAAATGTAACGCGAGATAGTTTCAATTATATTTCTGAAATTGCATCGCAGCTGGAGCCAGGGGACTTCAAGCAAACAATAGAAAAACTAGCGCTCTACAAACTCAATGACGAAGACCCGCTTACACATCATGACATCAGCAAATGCATTCCAATCTCGAATGAAGCACAAATAGAGGAGGTATTAGCTCTTGTTTTGTCAGGCAATCATTCAAAGATCAGTCAAATGATCAATCGATTACGATCGCAGGGAATACTCCCCGTAACTCTTGTAATAGCCATCACTAGACATTTCAAAGTTCTGTTTTCAATTGCCACCAATCCGAAAGGTGCTAATGCAGGAGCGGCGGCTCTTAAACCTCCTGTATTTGGACCCCGCAAAGAAAAACTGATTAGCCAGGCTCAAAAATGGGGACCAGAAAAAATTAAAGGGGCAATCAAAATCATTACAGCAACTGACTTACAGTTGCGTTCACCAAATCAACAGGCACCGCAGATGGCATTAATTGAAAGACTTTTTATCAGGCTTGCAATGACACTGAATAATTAAAGAGAGCAAACTTTCATTTATTGGCATTTAAGCCAATCTGCTCACCCATAGCCACCATATCTGAAAGTAATTTTGCTGCGTCATCCACAGGGCCTGGCTGATTTTGAAACTCTTCCTCTACCTTCTTATACATTGACTTGGCTTCTTCAAGTATCTCATCAAACGCTTCTTGAGAAAGTTCACTCAATGGCACGGCTCTTTCGGCCAATACCGAGAGACCATCACCCATTTCAGCAAAACCTCCAGTAACGACGTAGTCTGTATTCCCCGAGGGTGCCTCTACTTTTAAAATTCCTGGACGAAGATTTGTTATAACAGGTGCGTGTCCTGGCATCGCGGTAAGGTCGCCATCGGCTCCTGGTATTTGCACCGAAGAAACCTCCAAAGATGCTAAGCGCCTTTCCGGGCTTACTAAATCAAATTGCATTGTAGTTACCATTTATATCACCTCAGGCCGCTTCAGCTGCCATTTTTTCTGCTTTAGCGATAACTTCATCAATGCCACCAACCATGTAGAATGCGCCTTCTGGAAGGTGGTCATATTCACCGGCAACAACCGCTTTGAACGACGAAATAGTATCTTCAAGTGGCACTTGCACGCCATCGGAGCCTGTAAATACTTTTGCAACATCAAATGGTTGGGAAAGAAATCTTTGTATTTTACGTGCTCGCGCAACAGTTAACTTATCTTCTTCGCTTAATTCATCCATTCCCAAGATTGCGATAATATCCTGCAACGACTTGTATCGCTGAAGAATTCCCTGCACGTCCCTAGCGACTTGATAATGTTCCTCTCCTACAACGGCAGGGTCCATAAGCCGCGAAGACGAGTCCAAAGGATCAACCGCCGGATAGATGCCCAATTCCGAAATAGCCCGGGATAACACAGTAGTAGCGTCTAAATGAGCAAACGTCGTAGCTGGAGCTGGATCGGTCAAATCGTCTGCTGGAACATAAACAGCCTGAATTGAGGTAATTGAACCATTTTTGGTCGAAGTAATCCGTTCCTGCATCGCACCCATATCAGTAGCGAGTGTTGGCTGATAACCCACAGCTGATGGAATTCGGCCAAGAAGCGCGGAAACTTCTGAACCCGCCTGAGTAAAGCGGAAGATATTATCAACGAAAAACAGCACATCCGTTCCAGACTGGTCGCGAAACTGCTCAGCGAGAGTTAAACCGGTTAATGCAACCCGCGCTCTTGCACCCGGAGGCTCATTCATTTGGCCGTAAACTAGAGCAACCTGAGATTCTTCCAAATTATCTGGTTTAATAACATTGGACTCTATCATCTCATGGTACAAATCGTTACCTTCGCGAGTTCTTTCGCCCACACCAGCAAAAACTGAAAAACCTGAGTGAACTTTTGCAATGTTATTAATCAACTCCATAATTAACACCGTCTTACCAACGCCGGCGCCGCCAAATAGACCAATTTTGCCACCCTTAGAGTAAGGTGCCAGAAGATCTATAACCTTGATGCCCGTTACCAAAACTTCTGATTCAGTGGACTGTTCACTAAATTCCGGAGCTGGTTGGTGTATCGCTCTCGACTCTTTTGCTTTTACCGGACCCTGCTCATCAACAGGCTCACCAACTACATTAAGAATTCTCCCAAGTGTTGCATTTCCAACTGGGACAGAAATTGGGCCATCCGTATCAACAACTTCTTGCCCTCTGACTAATCCCTCAGACGCATCCATAGCTATGGTTCGAACTGTATTTTCACCTAAGTGTTGAGCGACTTCTAAAACCAACTTTTTGCCGTTATTATCAGTAGTTAAAGCATTTAAAATTTCTGGCAGGTGGTTATCAAATTGCACATCTACCACAGCACCGATCACTTGGGTGATTTTACCTTTTGCGTTAGCCATGTCTTTCTCTCCGTTCGTTAAAGCGCTTCTGCGCCGGAAATAATTTCGATTAATTCGTTCGTGATAACTGCCTGACGAGATCTATTAAATTCTATTGTCAGTTTGTCTATCATTTCACCTGCGTTACGAGTGGCATTATCCATCGCGGACAT
>JAAZVG010000173.1 GCA_018623655.1 Flavobacteriaceae bacterium | reverse complement strand
TTAAAGCGCTTAAGTCAGGACGCCTTCGCGCTTACTCAGATTCTTATTTCGAAGAGCCAAGACGATTCGAGGATTTGCTGCCCGCTATCCAGAAAAGAGATACTACTTCGGCTGGTTTTGAATTGTTGAATCAGGGGAAAGCATTGACCGAAGCCTATATTGCTCAACGGGATATCTCAGCATACGACATCAAAGAATATCGTGTCAAAGGAGTATGGTATTTTGATAAGAGAAGATCGGAGTTGCGTTATCGCATTCTCGGAATTGCTCCTGTAGCCCCTGATGTAAACTTCATTGATCAGGTTGACAGCGAAACTGGAGAAGAATATTTAGTTGAATTATTCTGGGTATGGTACCCCGATGTTAGACCATTACTTGCGGCTACTCCCTCGTTTAATGCTGTTAATACAAATTTTCCGGTTTCTTTTGACCGCATCTTAAACACACGCACCTTCACTGCTGAAATTTATAGTACAGATAACGAATTGGATGATATCGCTGCGTTACAGCGCGATCTGCAATTTCCTGACTTTAGCTCGGGAACGGCAGCTGAACAGGAGCGCTTATCACAGCGTAAGCGATTGTTTGATCTTTTCAAGGGTAAGAAGAAAGCGGAAAATCAAACAACGGTTCTCAATCCCACTAAACAACAATAGTTTTGTCTACTGAGGTCGAGTATATTATCGTCGGCTCAGGTTTAGCTGGTATTTGTTTTGCAGAACAGCTCAGAAGAAAGAATACATCTTTTCTCGTAATTAGCGATGAATCTCAATGCGCTTCTGAGGTTGCGGGTGGGCTATATAACCCTTTAATATTAAAGCGATTTACCTTAGCCTATAATGCTGCTGAGCAATTAGATTATGCTATGCCTTTTTACGAGGAGTTAGCTACTTTTCTTAAGGTTGAAATCGATCATAAAATACCTACCCTTCGTATATTAAACACACCTGCTGAACAAAATACATGGTATGAGGCTCGCGATAAGAGAGGTTATGAGCGTTTCATGAAAGACAGCTTTGAGTCAAATTCTAATGAAGGTATTCAGGCTCCACATCAACTTGCAGAGGTCTTAGAAACGGGAAAATTAGATACTTCGCTACTTCGATCTGCTTACAAGGCATACCTTAAGAATCAAGGTCAACTTCTTGAGCAACGGTTTGATTACGGGAAATTGCAACTCCGCTCCAAGGTTCAGTACAATGCTATTCAAGCAAAACATATTGTCTTTTCTGAAGGTTATGGGTTGAAGCAAAACCCCTATTTTAACTACTTGCCACTCAACGGCACCAAGGGTGAACTACTTCTAATACATTGTCCAGGACTTGGTGAAACTAGAGTAATTAAATCAGGAGTTTTTATGATTCCAGTGGGAGATGATTTCTATCGAGTAGGTGCAACTTACAAGTGGAAGGATAAAACGAGTATTCCTACCGAGGAATCAAAGCAAGAACTCATTGAAAAATTAAAGAAGTTCTTGAAAGTCCCTTTTGAAGTTGTGGGGCATGTCGCTGGAGTACGACCCACAGTAACTGACAGAAAGCCGCTTTTAGGAACTCATCCGAGCTATCCGAACTGCCATGTATTCAATGGGATGGGATCAAGAGGAGTGATGATTGGACCCTTAGCCTCAAAGCAATTGATCAGCCATATAGAAGATAAAAAGCCCCTGCCAGAGGAAATTTCTATTGACCGTTTTCGCCAACTTTGGTCGCCTCAGGATCATAGCTAATAAAGAAGTTGATCCAGATGTTTCTGGCTAATCGCATATTGATTGGCATTAGTAACACGATAGACCCGATGATACTCAGAAATGCGGTTACCATATTAGTGCCGATGATGTAGCGACTGCTAATAAAAGCTGCAACTGCGATGGCAACTCCAAGGGCATAACTAACATACATCGCACCGTAAAAGAATGAGGGTTCAATCTTGTATTTCGTTCCGCACCTAGAACATCTTTCGGGCATATCATACACCTTTGTGATATTAAATGGGTTTGGGTTTTTATACATGCTCTCACCATGGCATTTAGGACATTTAGAGCCAATAATACTGTAGAGCTTAGATCCTTTCTTCAACATGATTATACACTTGGTAAATCAAAGATAAATTACTCTAAGATTAATGAAAGTAACCTGTGTTACTTAATCTTTTTTTGTAATGTGATGTGGTATCTTTGCGCCCATGTTAAATCTGCATAACGCCGCTATATCGTTTTCTGGCACCTATTTATTTCAAGGTGTTAGTTATAAGCTTAGCCCTGGAGATCGAGTAGGGCTTATTGGTAAGAATGGTGCAGGAAAATCTACGATGCTAAAGGTGCTTTCTAAAGAGTTAGAACTCGATGAAGGTACGCTTGCTTGTGATCGTAATATTTCGATTGGTGTTCTAAAGCAGGATATTGATTTCGTTCAAGGCCGAACTGTTTTAGAAGAGTCTTACGAAGCGTTTTCAGAAATAAAGCATGTAGAGGTTGAGATAGATCGTGTGAATCATGAACTCGCCACACGAACTGATTATGAAAGTGAAGCGTATCACGATCTTATGGTAGCGGTAAGTGATTTAAACGCGAGATACGAAATACTTGGTGGTTATAATTATCAGGGAGAAACAGAGCGTGTTCTTCAAGGTCTCGGTTTTAAAAGAATTGATTTTGACCGTTTGACCGATACTTTTTCGGGCGGATGGCGAATGAGAATCGAACTTGCCAAACTACTCCTTCAAAGACACGATGTATTACTTCTCGATGAGCCAACAAACCACTTAGATATCGAGTCGATTCTTTGGCTAGAGACTTTTTTAAATGCTTATCCAGGAGCTGTGGTTATTGTATCTCACGACCGAATGTTTCTTGATAATGTTACCAACCGAACTATTGAAATTTCACTGGGTAGAATCTACGATTATCAAAAACCTTATACCCAATTCTTGGTACTTCGCGAAGAGATTAGAGA
>JAAZVG010000172.1 GCA_018623655.1 Flavobacteriaceae bacterium | reverse complement strand
ACATGATTGACTACGAAGTAGAATTAGATACAGTACAAAGGGGTGATACTTTCGGGAAAATAATGCTCACTCGTGATGCAGATTACATGAAGGTAAATCAAGCCGCTCGTATTTCTAGAAAATCGTTTGACCTTAGAAAAATTCAAGTAGGTAAGCCCTATAGAATTTTGAAAAGCTGTGATAGCCTAGAAAAACCTCAGATCTTTATTTATGAAAATGATTTTCTGAACTACACCGTTGTCGATTTACGTGAAGAGGTCGCGGTTTATGAAGAGAAACATCCGTATGAACTCGTTGAAAAAGAAGTTTCGGGAGTTATCGAGGGGTCACTATATCAAACCTTAGATAATCAGGGAATCGATCAGAATTTAAGTCAAGAATTAGCGAATGTCTACGCCTGGAGTATTGACTTTTTTAGACTCTATGAAGGAGATCGGTTTAAAGTAGTTGCCTTAGAGCGGAGATTGCGTGATGGAACCCCAGCAGGAATTAAATCGATAAAGGCAGCCATGTTTGAACATAGAGGAGAACCTTTTTACGCATTTGCTGCTAATGTCAATGAAAAGACCCTACAAACCGAATATTACGATGAGATGGGAAATAACCTTAGAAGAACCTTTCTCAAGGCCCCATTAAAATTCAATGCTTATCGTATATCTTCTCGCTATAACTTGAATCGAAAAATAGCTTATTACGGGAATCGAACTCGGGCTCATAAGGGAACAGATTATGCTGCCCCAGTAGGCACGCCTATTATCGCAACGGCTGATGGTATCGTTACTGAAGCTACTCGAAGAGGTGGAAATGGTATTTATGCTAAGATTAAACACAATGGCACTTATAGCACTCAATATCTCCATATGAGGAAGCTGAATGTGAACAAAGGGCAGAGAGTACAACAAGGAGATGTGATCGGATGGATAGGTATGACAGGAAACACCTCAGGTCCTCATGTATGTTACCGTTTCTGGAAAAACGGCCGACAAGTTGATCCTCTCAAAGAAAAGCTTCCTGCAGCTGCACCTATCGATCGTTCCTTAGCTAAAGATTATTTCGAGTATATCAAAACCCCATTGGAACAGCTCGAATGCATTGAATATTTGGGCGAAAATGACTTAACTTCACTCGCTCAAAATTCAATCAATAACGAAAATGCCTTTACCGCACACTAATCCGCTTCAGCTGAAAAGTTGGAATCAATTACAAGAACTAAGTAACGAATTTAAAGAAGCTTCGATTTCGAACTTATTCGAAGCTGATCCGTATCGCGCGCAGTCAATGAGTATTGAATGGGGTGATTTCTTTGTAGATTTCTCTAAGCATCTCTCTGACAAGCGTGTATTAGATACACTCTACAGTTTAGCAGAAGAATCAGGCCTTGAATATGCAAAAAAGGCATATCTCTCCGGCGAGAAAATCAACGCTACTGAAGATCGTGCCGTATTGCACACTGCACTTCGCACGAATGCATTTAACCCAAAGGTTGATGGCGAATCTGTTGAAGAGCAGGTAAGTCAGGTTAAAGGTCAGATAAAATCTTTCTGTAATCGGATAATTAGTGGTGAGCACAAGGGCTATACCGGAAAAGCAATTACCGATATTGTAAATATTGGGATAGGAGGGTCTGATCTTGGTCCTGTTATGATTACTGAGGCATTGGCCTATTATAGAAACCACTTAAAGACGCATTTTGTTAGTAACGTAGATGGAGATCATGTCACAGAGGTTTTAAAGAATCTTGATCCCGAGACTACTTTATTTCTTGTAGTTTCAAAGTCATTCACAACTCAGGAAACCTTGGCTAATGCAACCACCTGTAGAGCCTGGTTCTTATCTCATGCTTCTGAATCAGATGTGGCCTTACATTTTGCAGCGGTATCTACAAATCTTGGCATGACCGGGCAGTTTGGTATTTCAGACGATAATGTATTTGCAATGGCCGATTGGGTTGGAGGTCGATTTTCTCTGTGGAGTGCTGTAGGACTTTCTATTGCTCTGTCTGTCGGATACGAAAATTTTGAGGCTCTTCTGGCTGGAGCAGCGGCTATGGATCATCACTTCGATGAAGCCGCGCCAGAGGAGAACATCCCATTAAACATGGCACTTTTAGGTATCTGGTACAACAACTTTATGGGAGCTGAAACCGAAGCCATCATACCTTACACTCAATACTTAAGTCGATTCTCAGCCTATTTACAACAGGCGGTGATGGAGAGTAACGGAAAGTACGTCGATCGAAACGGAGCTAAAGTTTCTTATCAAACGGGCAGCATCGTTTGGGGAGAGCCAGGTACTAATTCTCAGCATGCATTCTTTCAGTTGATTCATCAAGGCACGAAACTTATTCCGACAGATTTTATCGGATTTATTGAGCCACTTCACGGAAGACAAGATCATCACGATAAATTGATGTCCAATTTCTTCGCTCAAACTGAAGCTCTAATGAATGGCAAATCAATGGAAGAGGTCACTAAAGAGTTTGAAAAGAAGGGGGTTGACTTATCAACTGTTGCAGACATTATTCCGCACAAGGTATTCGAAGGCAACAAGCCAACAACAACTTTTCTTATTAACAAACTCACTCCTTACACCCTTGGTAGTCTTGTAGCAGCTTATGAACATAAGATCTTTATTCAGGGTGTAATCTGGAATATCTATAGCTACGATCAGTGGGGTGTAGAGCTTGGTAAGCAACTTGCCAATCAAATCCTAACAGACTGGGCGGCGGGTTCAAATGGCAGTCATGACCCTTCGACAGCTCAATTACTATCCCGATTTAAAAATGATTAACTTAGAACGACGATAAATAACTGAACCATGATTGTTTCTCTTCATTCCTACATTGCTTTTTTAGCCCTAGCCGTAGTACTATTGGCTTTTATTAATGCACTCAACGGGGTTTTAACCGGTCGCGAGTTTCAGCAAAAAAGAGATCGGAGTTTATCCTTGGCCGGGATGGCGTTTTT
>JAAZVG010000171.1 GCA_018623655.1 Flavobacteriaceae bacterium | reverse complement strand
TCTTGGTTCACGGTGGCGGACGAGATGCTTCTGACTTAAGTGAAAAAATGGGGGTGCAACCTCATCTTATCGATGGTCGAAGAGTTACAGACGCCGCTCAATTAGATATCGTTACCATGGTGTACGCCGGCAAGGTAAATACTCAATTAGTGGCGCGATTAAATGCCTTAGGGCAAAAGGCTCTGGGTGTCAACGGCTCTGACCTTGGCATCATCACTTGTGATAAAAGGCCAGCTACACCGATCGATTATGGCTTTGTAGGAGACATTAAAGCAGTAGATGGATCGGCGATCAACGAGCTCCTTAAATTAGGCATAACGCCTGTTTTCTCTGCGATCACTAGCGACGGACAAGGGCAATTGCTTAATACCAACGCAGATACTGTGGCAACAGCAGTTGCTGCTGCATTAACTGTAGATCATACGGTAAAATTGGCGTTACTCATGGGAATTCCTGGAATCCTTCGAGATTTAGAAGACTCTGAAAGCTTAATTAAAGAATTAGACTATGCTTCTTATGAGGAGCTCAAGGCCTCGGGAGCGTTATCAGGGGGCATTCTGCCGAAACTACATAATGGCTTTCAGGCTATAAGAAATGGAGTTTCTGAGGTAATTATTGCTAATGAAGAAACACTCATCAATCATCAAAATACCCTATTATGTCGTTAGAAGAACTGACTAGCTCTGCTATTGAACTTTTAAAATCACTCATTGCTACACCTTCTTTTTCTGAAGAGGAAGATCAAACGGCTGAACTTATTGAGGCTTGGCTCAAAAAGTACGGAGTAATTACCCGAAGAGAGCGGAATAGTGTTATCGCCGTTAATAAACACGAAGACTCTTCAAAACCCTACTTTCTATTAAACTCACACCACGATACTGTGCGTCCGAACAAGGCTTACACTAGAGATCCTTTCACCCCTGAGGTCATAGATGGTAAATTATACGGGCTCGGCAGCAACGACGCAGGAGGACCACTGGTTTCGCTAATGGCCACCTTTGTTCATTTTTACAACCGTTCAGACCTCCCTTATAACCTAGTGATGGTCGCTTCTGCCGAAGAGGAAACCGCAGGCAAGAATAGTCTGAGAGGCATTCTCCCCCTACTGCCTGAATTTAAATTGGCGATTGTAGGAGAGCCTACTTTACTCGACCTAGCTATTGCCGAAAAAGGGCTGTTGGTGTATGATGCGGTCGTGAAGGGAACTCCCTCACATGCGGCACATCCGAATGATGATAATCCGATCTATAAATTAGGCGATGTCTTGAAGTGGTTTGAAGAACTTGAGTTTGAGAAGAAGTCTGAAATGCTCGGGAGTGTCAAGACTACCGTAACCCAAGTCTCTGCGGGGAAACAACATAATGTAGTGCCTGCTGAGGTTGCCTTGGTAGTAGACGTTCGTGTTACCGATGCCTATACTAATGAGGAAGTAGATACATACTTTAGAACAAATGCTCCTTGCCAAATGACCGCTCGATCAATGCACTTGAAATCTTCAGGAATTGAATCGAACCACCCGCTAGTGTTAGCAGGAAAGTCGCTGGGAAGAAAAACGTATGGGTCTCCGACCTTATCAGATCAGGCAGCGCTTCGCTGTAAATCGATGAAAATGGGGCCTGGAGACAGCCTTCGTTCTCATCAGGCCGATGAGTTTATCTACCTTCATGAAATAGAACAGGCGGTTGTGTTATACGCTGATCTACTTGAATCTTTTTTTAAATCTATAAACTAGTATTGCCATGAAACTTTGGGAAAAGGGAATTTCAACAGAAGCTTCTATCGAAAATTTTACCGTCGGAAACGACCGTCATTACGATCGTTACCTAGCCATTTATGATGTCAAAGCGTCGGCGGCTCACGCTAGAATGTTGCATAAATGTGGATTTTTGGAATTGCTTGAACTCAATGAGTTACTAGAAGGTCTTAGCGAAATTGAACAGCAAGTTGCTGCTGTAGACTTCAGCATTCCCGATAGTTTTGAAGACATACACTCATACATCGAATATTACCTTACTGACAAATACGGTTCGGTAGGAAAAAAGATTCACACGGCTCGATCTAGAAACGATCAAGTGATTACGGCATTACAACTTTACGTAACCGATTCTTTAGAGCAGCTTATAGAAAGCACTGCTGGTTTTGCTCGATTATTGCTCGAGTTGTCTGAAAAGCATCGCGACATCCTAATGCCGGGATATACCCACTTACAAGTCGCTATGCCTTCATCGTTTGGTCTATGGCTTTCGGCTTATGCGGAAACGCTTTGTGACGACATCGTAGCACTCAAGGCGGCCGCGGTTGTCTCGAATCAAAACCCCCTCGGCTCAGCGGCAGGTTATGGCTCAAATTTCGGCATTGATCGTCATTTAACCACTGAACTTATCGGTTTTGAGGTAGTTAAGGTGAATTCAATCGCCTCTCAAATGCTAAGAGGTCGAATTGAGCGAATTGCCATCAATGCCATTGCTCAATTGGGTGCTACGCTAAGCAAATTAGCCGGAGATATTTGCTTATATATGGGTCAGGATTTTGGTTTTCTTTCTTTTGATGACGAAATCACAACCGGGAGTAGTATCATGCCTCACAAGAAAAATCCGGACGTGTTTGAACTCATTCGAGCCAAGGGGAATGCCTTACAAGGGGTGTCGGTACAGATCTCCACCATTCTAGCGAACTTGCCGACAGGCTATCACAGAGATCTTCAACTAACTAAGCCGATGTTGATGGACAGTTTTTTAAGCATTGACGAGCTCCTCAGCATTTTTTCGTTCTCACTTTCGAAAATGACCCCTTCGAAGGCGTTACTAGAGCAAGAGAAGTATAGCTATTTATGGAGTGTCGATACTTTGAATAGCATGGTAAGTGCTGGGATGCCGTTTAGAGACGCTTATAAAAAAATGGCAGAAGACATAGCGACCAATAACTATGTGCCTAATAAAGAGGCCGCTCATACGCACTTAGGTTCTATCGGA
>JAAZVG010000048.1 GCA_018623655.1 Flavobacteriaceae bacterium | reverse complement strand
TTTTAAAGAATAGCGATTATTATATAGTGCAAACTCATTTAGATGGTTCTCATTATCTTAGGGTAAGTTTAATGAATCCATTAACTGAATTAAATCATCTCAGCCAATTACTAGATGAGATAAGGCAGGTGGTCAAAAACCAAAAACACTTATCGAATTTATCCTTATGAAAAAGATTTTTTTTACTTTTTTAAGTGTCGCGACCCTCACCCTTAGCGCTCAGACCGATGAACACCTATACGTCATCAGTGAAGCAATTTCTGCTGAACGCATTAAGTCAGACATTAAAACCTTAACCGAATTTGGTACAAGACATACACTTAGTGATACGATTTCAAAAAAACGAGGTATCGGAGCCGCCCGTCGATGGATCAAGGCTGAATTTGAAAAGATTTCAAAAGATTGCGGAGACTGCTTAGAGGTCTTCTATCAAAAGAATTTGGTAAAGAAAGGAACCAACGAGCGAATCGTACATGATGTTGAAGTGGTTAATGTTGTCGCTATCAAACGTGGAACAAAATATCCTAATCGCTATATTTTAATGAGTGGAGATATTGATTCTAGAGTAAGCGACCCTACTGATTTCACCTCAGACAGTCCTGGCGCCAATGACAATGCAAGTGGAATGGCTGGTACGATTGAAGCTGCACGAATTTTATCTAAATATAATTTTGAACAAAGTGTCGTTTTTGTAGGGCTCTCTGGTGAAGAACAAGGTCTTTTCGGAGGTAAGGGATTGGCAGAATATGCAAAGGCCCAGGGATGGGATATCATCGGAATTCTCAATAATGATATGATCGGAAACATCAAAGGAGTCGACGGCTATATTAGTAACAAAGATTTTAGAATCTTTTCAGAACCAGTACCAGTCACTGAAAGCGAACGCAACCGCAGGGCTAGAAGATTCTACGGTGGTGAAGTCGATGGTCATTCAAGACAACTGGCACGCTACGTACATCGCCTAACAAGCACTTACATTACCGACTTAAACCCTATGATGATTTATCGCTTGGATCGATTTGGTCGAGGAGGACACCACCGCCCTTTCAATGATGCCGGATTTGCAGGAATTCGTATTATGGAAGCTCATGAAAATTACACACAACAACATCAAGACCTTCGCACCGAAAACGGGATCAACTACGGCGATACTTTCGAGCATGTTGACTTCGATTATGCAGCAAAACTAACTGCTGTAAACGCAATAACGCTAGCTAGTCTTGGATGGGCAGTGCCCGAGCCAGAAAAGGTAGCTATCGGAGGTGTTGTAGAAGCCAGTGCCAAGCTAAAATGGTCGGCTGTTGAAGGTGCAGACCATTACAAAGTATACTGGAGAGATACCACCTCATCTCAATGGCAACACAGTCGTATCATAAAAGATGCCAATGAGCTCACTCTATCTGGTGTGGTTATCGATAATTTCTTTTTTGGAGTTTCAGCCGTCAGTAAAACTGGGCATGAAAGCCTCGTCGTATTTCCAAATGCTATCGCTCGATGAGAAGGTGGCTACTTCTTAGCTTGCTGATAACTTATGCAGCTAGCGCACAGGTGTCCGAAAGAGACCTTTTATTAGGAAAGCGTTCTGATGAAAGACTATGGTGGAACCTAATACGATATGAGCTCGAAGTAAACATTCATCCCGAATCAAAAGCAATTGAAGGGTCAAATAAAATATTCTTCGAAGTACTAAAACCCAATCAAACTACACTTCAAATCGACCTTCAATCTCCGATGATCCTTGATTCAGTTATTGATGCTAATGGGATAAAACGAAGCTTTACAAAAAACGAATTAGCCCATTATATCACGCTTGATTCAAGATTAATGGTGGGTGATCAAACGGCGATCACGACCTACTTCAGTGGCATTCCCAAAGAAGCCGAAAATGCACCCTGGGACGGAGGTGTCGTTTGGACGACGGATTCGAACGAAAACCCTTTCATAGCAACTGCTAATCAAGGTATTGGTTCAAGTATATGGTGGCCCAACAAGGATCATTCCTATGATGAACCTGAAAATGGGGCACAAATTACCCTAATCGTACCTGAAGGTCTTACCGCAGTTAGTAATGGTCGATTAACCGATCAAAAAATTGAAAACGGCAAAAGCTATTGGACTTGGGAGGTCAAGAGCCCTATTAACAACTACGCGATCAGTTTTAATATCGCAGATTATGTTTCTTTTAGTGAGACCTATGAAGGTGAAAGTGGTACCTTAGACCTTACCTACTACGTATTACCTGAAAATCTAGAAGCTGCGAAGAAGCAATTTCAACAAGTACCGAAAATGCTCCAAGCTTTTGAATATTGGATGGGGCCCTACCCTTTTTACCAAGATGGCTTTAAACTCATTGAAGTCCCGTATCTTGGAATGGAACATCAATCGGCAGTAACCTACGGAAACGGTTATAAAAATGGGTATCGAGGTACTGACCTGTCTGGAACAGGTCATGGCTTAACCTTTGATTTTATTATCATCCATGAAGCAGGACATGAATGGTTTGCAAATAGTATTACCGCAGACGACAAATCTGATTTATGGATACAAGAAGGGTTTACTGCTTACAGTGAATCGCTTTATTTAGATTATCATCAATCGAAAAAAACAGGTGCTGAGTACGTAATTGGTACACGAAAGCGTATTCAAAATAAACAACCCATGGTTGGTCCTCGTGGGATTAACCATGACGCGACTGGGGATATCTACTATAAAGGGTCAAACATTCTTAACATGCTTCGAACCATTGTTGATGATGACAAAAAATGGAGAGATCTTCTGAGATCTTTATCTGTTCACTTTTACCATGAAGTAATTAGTAGCGAAACCCTTGAGAAATTTATTTCAAACCAGCTTGATTTATCGCTCAATTTGTTCTTCGATCAGTATTTAAGAAAGGCGAACATACCCAAATTAGTATTTCAACGGGCAGGTAATCGCATTCGCTTTCGATTTGAGGAAAGCATTGTAAACTTCTATATGCCCGTAAGAATTTACCTCGACGGAAAACCTAGGTGGATTACCCCAACGACTAAATGGCAATCGTTTCGTTATAGCGGAAAAAACACTCCGACGGTGGATGAGAATTTCCTCGTTCGATTGTAATAGAAATCTTTAAATTAGAAATTAAATTCAACGTGTTATGAGAACCTTCTTAAGTTTTGTTTTCTCCTTATTTATCGGTGTTTTAAGTGCTCAAGAGTTCACCATGGAACTCGCAAAAGACCTCAAACCAAGAAATATTGGGCCGGCGGGTATGAGCGGTAGGGTCACTGCTATCGATGCTATCCATGACAATCCAGAGGTAATTTATGCAGGTACCGCTTCGGGAGGATTGTGGAGATCAACTTCTGGAGGGATCAAATGGGAGCCTATTTTCGATAATGAAAAAACTGCTTCTATTGGAGCTGTAGCAATTGATCAAAGCAATCCTGATGTTATTTGGGTTGGCACCGGAGAAGGAAATCCTCGAAACAGTTTAAATGGTGGATACGGAGTTTACAAATCAATTGACGGAGGCAAAAGTTGGAAGTCAATGGGACTTGAAGCGACTAGACACATTCACCGAATCATTATAGATCCTACCAACCCCAATGTTGTTTATGTTGGTGCTATTGGATCTCCTTGGGGAGAGCACAAAGAACGCGGTGTTTTTAAGACCACTGACGGCGGAAAAACTTGGAACCATATCCTTAGCGGAAACTTAAAAACGGGTATCGGTGATTTAGTGATGGATCCTAAAAATCCAAACAAAATGATTGCTGCGATGTGGGAACACAAGAGAGATCCTTGGTTTTTTAAATCTGGTGGGCCCGGGAGTGGTCTCTTTATAACTTATGATGGAGGAGCGAACTGGAAGAAGTTAGGTGTTGAAAATGGTCTTCCCGATTCAGAACTCGGAAGAATCGGTGTAGCTATTGCTCCTTCAAACACTAATAGGGTATACGCATTAATAGAGTCAAAGAAGAATGCTTTATATGTCTCTGATGACGGAGGAGAACATTTCAAGATGGTTAACAACAAATCAGAGATTGGAAACCGTCCATTCTACTATTCCGATATCCGAGTAGATTCGGCGAATGAAAATCGATTATACTCTGTTTTTACCTATGTCAATGTTTCTGATGACGGTGGTAAAAGCTTTAAAGAGTTAATGCCGGCTTACGGTGTATCTAATGGGGTTCACCCTGATCATCATGCGCTTTATGTGCATCCGACCAATCCAAACTTCTTAATCAATGGAAATGATGGAGGTCTTAATATCAGTCACGATCGCGGAAAAACCTGGCAGTTTGCAGAAAATATCCCAGTAGCACAATTCTATCACATCGCAGTAGATAACGAATTTCCATACAACGTTTACGGTGGAATGCAAGATAATGGTTCGTGGAGAGGTCCAGCCTATGTCTGGAAGGCCCAAGGAATTCGAAATAGTTATTGGCAAGAAATTTCTTTTGGCGATGGTTTTGATGTGGTTCCCGACCCTGACGATTCACGTTATGGATATTCAATGAGCCAACAAGGAAATGTAGTGCGCTACGATTACCTTACCGGTGATAATTATGGTGTGCGACCTACCCCACCCGATGAGGACACTGAACTCAGATTCAACTGGAATGCCGCTATTGGTCAAGACCCTTTCGACAACAGCACTGTTTACTTCGGTAGCCAATTCGTACACAAAAGCAATGACAAAGGACTGACATGGGAAGTAATTTCACCTGATTTAACCACCAACGACCCTGAAAAACAAAAGCAGAGCGAGAGCGGCGGTTTAACTATGGATGCTACAGGGGCAGAAAACCATTGCACCATTTTGGTTATCGAACCATCTAAAGTGCAAGAGGATCTTCTTTGGGTGGGTACCGATGATGGCAGAGTTCATTACACCATTGATGGAGGGCAAAACTGGACTGAGGTTACTAAAAACCTAAAAGGACTTCCTAAAGGCAGTTGGGTTGCTCAAATTAAAGCATCTGAAACAAATCCTGGAGAAGCGCTTCTCGTTGCCAACGATTATAGACGATTTAACTATACTCCTTATGCCTACAGAACAACGAATTATGGGAAAAATTGGGAACGTATTGTAGATGAGAACGACGTTGAAAGTTACACCCTTTCAATTGTACAGGACCCTGAATCACCGAATCTTTACTTTTTAGGAACTGACGATGGACTATATATCTCTCTTGATCATGCAAAAAACTGGAAAAAATTCACCAACGATTTCCCAACCGTTTCCACAAAAGATTTGGTGATTCATCCGAGAGAAAAGGATTTGATTATTGGTACCTTTGGTAGAGCGGCATGGGTCCTCGACGATATCCGCCCCCTTCAGACCTTAGCCAAAGATTCGGAAATACTTCAAAAAGAAATTGAAGTGTTCGATGCACCAACAGCTTATCACGTTGCTTATCAACAACCTACAGGTTCTCGTTTTGGTGCAGATGCCATGTATCACGGAGAGAATCGCCGATCAGGAGGGCTAATAACCGTCTATATTAAAGAAGGGGCTAAGGATATGAAGAAAAAAGACAGTATCATCCTTAGGATTAAACGTGAAAACGAAGTAATCAGAACACTCAAATACCCCCGACCAGATAAACCAGGATTTACAAAATTACGCTGGGGACTTGACGAAAAGGGAGTGAATAGACCTTCAAGAACTCTAAGAAAATCTCGTAGAGAGCCTTCTGGTCGACCTGCTTTACCAGGTACCTATGAAATCGAGGTTAGCCTAGGAGAAAATACATCTAAGGCTGCTATTGAGGTGGGTCTCGATCCAAGGCTATCGCATACGTTAGAAGACTTCATGTCAAGTTACGCGGCTCAAGGAACCTTAGAGCAAATGACTTCAAATCTTGCTGAGTCAACCAAAAAATTAGCCAAGGCTAAAAAAGAGCTAGACGCAATGAAAGCTGCTCTTAAAGATTTAGAATTAGAAAATAAAAAAGCGTTAGGCGATAAGCTCAAAGAAAACCTAAAGAGTATTGAAACCCTTCAAAACTCGATTTTCGGTACCATTGATAAACGTCAAGGTATTACCAGAAATCCAGAAATGACTGTCATGAATAGAATCAGTGGTGCCGCTCGTTATGTTAGAACTAGGGTAAGTGGAGTTACTGATACCGAGAAGCAATTGATGCAATTTGCTGAGAAAGCAGTAATTGAGGCTAACACTTCAATCAAAGATTACTTAAATACAGAATACGCTGAGTTGCTTCTTTTAACTAGGGATAAAAGCATTCCTCTTTTAAAAGCAGTTGAATAATAACTAATGACCGGTAAAGGGGCATTAATTTTAAAAGTCTATGTACGTTCCAAAACATTTTGAACCGAACAAACCTGTAGAGAAGCTTATAGAAGAGGTTTGCTTTGGTACACTAGTAGAATTTATAGACGGAGAATTGTTTGCCGCTCATATTCCTTTGCAATTTGATAAAAGTAGAGAATGGGCTTATGGCCATCTTGCCAGGGCAAACGAACTCGCAAAAAAATGGACATCAGGAAATAAAAAGAATGACGCACTCTTCATTGTAAGTGGTCCTTCAGCCTATATTTCGTCGTCTTGGTATTCCACTGAAGAGGTTCCAACCTATAATTACACGGCTATACAATTAAAGGGTTCTCGTAAGCTCCAAGATCAGACAAAAACGAGTGAGGATCTAAAGCGACTTGTAAATTACTACGAGCAAAAAGAGCCAGGAGGTCTTACCTATGAACAGTATAGTCCTGAAACTTTAGTCCAGTCAAGAGGAGTAGTAGGTTTTTCATTAGAAATAAAAAGTATTAAAGGCATCGAAAAACTTTCACAAAATCGTCCAGAAGATCGGCAATCGATTATTCAACGGCTCAAAAATAGGTGTCCAGAGGCCCAACGTATCGCAGAATTAATGAATAAGAGATTACAATGACCATTACGCAGCTTCAATACCTTATCGCAGTAGCTGAACACAAAAATTTCACGCTAGCGGCGGAGAAATCATTCGTCACTCAACCGACATTGAGTATGCAGATTTCAAAGTTAGAGGAAGAATTGAGTGTAAAGATCTTCGATCGAGGGACCAAACCGATCAAATTAACTGAAGTAGGAACTAAAATTGTAGAGCAGGCACGTAAAGTAGTGATTGAGGCCGAACGAATGCAAGACATTGTCTCTATCGAAAAAGGCTTTATTGGAGGGCCCTATCGATTAGGAATCATTTCGACGGTGATGCCTACGCTATTGCCGATGTTCCTATCTACTTTTGTAAAACGCTACCCTAAAGTTAATCTCATCATTAGAGAATTAACGACTGATGAAATTCTCACGGGTCTTCGAGAAGGTAAGCTTGATGCAGCAATTGCCGCCACCCCACTTGAAATCTCTGATCTAATAGAACGGCCACTGTACTACGAGCCTTTTGTAGGGTATCTGCCCGAAGGCCATCGACTCAGTGATAACAAAGAATTAAAGCCTGAAGATTTAGATCTTGAAGAGGTTTTATTGCTACAAGACGGACATTGTTTCAGAGATAATATTTTGAACTTATGTGATATGAACCTCGATAATAAAGATAAAAAGTTCACCATCGAAAGTGGAAGTTTTGAAACCTTGGTTCAATTATCAGACGAAAGAATGGGTATGACACTACTCCCTTATCTTCATACACTTGGTTTAAAGGATAATCAAAAAAAGGGCCTAAAACATTTTCAAAAGCCAGAACCTGCGAGA
Organism: Flavobacteriaceae bacterium; assembly: GCA_018623655.1. GTDB lineage: Bacteria > Bacteroidota > Bacteroidia > Flavobacteriales > Flavobacteriaceae > UBA3478. Next base: position 2,224 of record JAAZVG010000048.1, on the reverse strand, counting down.
GAAATTAGCTTAATTTATTCTAAAAGCGAGTTGAAAATTCAGATTACAGAAGTACTTCGAGAGGTAATAAGCGGAATTATAAGAGGAGCTATTAGCTTTCATGATGTTCAAATTATCTCTCCTAAGCAAAAAGAGCGCTCCCGTTAATATAAGATATGGCTGGTTGTAACTCAGGTTTATCGCTAGTGTAGATTTGCAACCAATTCTGAAGTTTCACTAAATCTTTAGGAAGTAAGTAATGAATTGCTTTTCGAACTTCTTTAAAGAATAACTCTTTATTAAAGCTAACTTTTTGGAGTACCGATTGGGCGTATTTAAAACCAAGTTTTGCCATTGTTTTTGTCTTTGTTAGGTATCTCAATTTAGAAAACTCTAGCCGAACTAAATCTCAAAAAATCGTTAAAAATTAAGCCTTTGATCTGGCCTTAAGTGACCACTCGAATCGAAATCGAGAAACTACATTACCTTGCTGATCTATTCCTTCGCTTTCCATCCAGAAACGTGCTCCGCTTTCACTTTTTAAAAGTGTTTTAAACTGGTTCTCGACAAGCGCAACATCTGTACAAGTAAAAGTAATTTTCCCTTTGGCCTTTTTTAGAAATTCCGCCTCGTTGCGGGTCACTAGCATACTAATGGAAATAGGGCTCTTTTTTACTTCCGATAAGATGATGGCTCCGGTTGAAAGCTCAGCGGCCATTCCCTGCACAGCCCAGAACATACTTTTAAAGGGATTTTTGTTTAGAAAATTTAAACCGACGGTAACTACAGCCCGTTCTTTACTCAATAATTTTAACCGTACCCCACAGAAAAATGCACTAGGTAATTTGAAAAGTAAAAAGGTATTGAAGTTACGGATAGTCATTATTCCAGTTCTGCTAAATATCGCTCCGCATCTAAGGCTGCCATACATCCAGTTCCTGCGGCGGTAATAGCCTGACGATACTCTTTGTCTTGAGAATCACCACAAGCAAAAACTCCAGGAATATTCGTTTTAGTTGATTTACCGGTGGTTTTAATATATCCGACGTCATCCATGATTAGCTGTTCTTTAAAGATGTCAGTATTTGGCTTGTGTCCAATTGCAATAAAGAGACCTGTTATTTCTATTTCAGAAGTTGCTCCCGATTTATTATTCTTCATTCGTAATCCTTCTACTACCGATTCACCTAAAACCTCATCAACCTCTGTATTATAAAGTACTTCAATATTCGAAATGCTCTCGACACGATGCTGCATCGCTTTAGAAGCGCGCATTTGATCCTTTCTAACGAGCATAGTCACCTTTGAGCAAATTTTAGAAAGATAAGAAGCTTCTTCTGCAGCCGTATCTCCTCCTCCAACAATCGCTACCTCTTGACCCTTGTAAAAGAATCCATCACAAACCGCACATGCCGAAACCCCTCCTCCGCGTAGTTTCTGTTCGCTAGGTATCCCCAAATATTTTGCAGACGCACCAGTTGCAATAATTACTGCTTGAGTCTCTATTACTTTCGATCCATCGACTGTAGCTTTGTGCCAACCTCCGACTTCTTTACTTAGTACAATTTCAGTAACCATACCAATACGAACATCAGTCCCAAATCGCTCAGCTTGTTGTTGAAGCTGTATCATCATGGTAGGACCATCAATACCCTCGGGATATCCAGGAAAATTATCCACTTCGGTTGTGGTGGTTAATTGTCCGCCTGGCTCCATTCCCGTGTAAATCACCGGAGCCATATCGGCTCTTGCTGCATATATTGCAGCGGTATAGCCTGCAGGGCCTGATCCTATAATTAGCGTTTTGACTCGTTCTATTTCCGTACTCATGTGCTGTATATTTTGAGCTAAAATAGCCATTAAACACGGCCTGTTAGACCTCAACTTATCAAAAGTTACTCACCATGGTTTTAAGTAGCGTAAATCACATAGATTTGCCTTAAATTAGAATTACTTTATCAAAAACAAACAAGCATTGAAATTATTCTTCACCATTTTTTGCGCACTCCTCGGTATGTTTTGTGCACAGGCTCAAACTAATGATTCGATAATTAAACAACTCGCTCCCGAAAAGTTTGTTGAAGCTGTCAAGGATACAACAGTTCAACTCATTGATGTTCGAACCATCACAGAGTATAATCAAGGTCATCTAAAAGGGGCCAAAAAAGTAGATTTTCTAAGACCAACAGAATTTCAGTCTTATTTCGAAGATAGGGACACTTTACAACCCGTTTATCTTTATTGC
>JAAZVG010000047.1 GCA_018623655.1 Flavobacteriaceae bacterium | reverse complement strand
TTATTGAAGACTACAGGTATTCCCCTAGAAGAAATTGATCTTTTTGAGATAAATGAGGCCTTCGCAATGGTTCCTCTCGCATTCGCTGAAGCATTAGACGTTGAGTTGGACAAGATAAATATCCATGGTGGCGCAGTATCCCTAGGGCATCCGATAGGTTGTTCTGGGACGCGTATTGTCGTGACTCTTGTGCATGCGTTAAAAACCTATAATAAGCGATATGGTATTGCAGCGATCTGTAATGGAGGTGGTGGTGCATCCGCCATTCTGATTGAAGCACTATAGCGCCTATCTTTGCCCACATGAAATTAATTTCAATAGAAGAAGCAGTAAATTTTCTAAAGAGAGCTAAGGTAGTTGCTATACCCACCGAAACAGTTTACGGTTTAGCGGCTAATGCTTTTTCTGATACGGCGGTTTCGCGTGTCTTTCAGACCAAAGGTAGACCAAGCTATAATCCGCTGATTGTACACATTGCCGACTACGAGAGACTCCTTGATTTGGTAACTTCTTTTCCTGAAAACGCAAAAATATTGGCCGACAAATTCTGGCCCGGCCCACTGACTTTACTACTACCAAAAAGGGACAGTATTTCAGACCAGATAACAGCAGGTAATCCCACCGTGGCCATTCGAATGCCTAGTCATCCGATTGCTCAGAGCTTGCTTATAAAGATAGACTTTCCTTTAGTTGCTCCAAGTGCAAATCGATTTAAACACATCAGCCCTACTAAGCCTTCTCATGTTTTTGATAGTTTGGGAGCTGAAGTTCCAATTATCGATGGTGGAGCATGTGCGCTAGGATTAGAATCAACCATAGTTGGTTTTGATGACAATAGCACTCCAGTAGTATTTAGACAAGGGACTATTTCGTTAGAGTCTTTACAAGAAGTACTCCCCGAGACTTACCTATTGCACCAGTCATCAAATACTAAAGAAACGATTGTTGCTCCGGGAATGGTCAAGAAGCACTATGCACCAAATACCCCATTGAAAATTGTTGATTCTATCGAGAACCACCTTGAAGAATTTGGAAGGGGATCTCAAATTGGAGTAATCTATGCGACCCAAACAGAACCAAACAAGCTTGCTTCGCAAACGGTAGCTCTTTCAGTAACAGGAACCCCAAGTGAAATGGCTGAATCACTTTATGCAGCTCTTCACCATTTAGATAAACAAGACCTAGATTATTTGATCATTGAACGTTTCGAAAATATCGGATTAGGTAGAACCCTAAACGATAAGATCAACAGGGCTTCTAAAGAAGACTAAACCGAGCGCTGGTCTATTGAAAATCTCCCCGCACCCATTAAGGCAACGCATAGAAAACCAATAAAATAAAGTAGGGCCAACTCTTTCTTAGCTAGTGGATCAGGGCCGTGGACAATAAATGCAGCAACCGCCATGGCAAAAGCCGTAATTAATGCCATTATTCGGGTTTTAAATCCTAAAACAATAAATATTGGAGCAACCAGTTCTGCAAAGGTGACAAGATAAAGAGACAAGGTGCCCCCTAACCCTAATGGATCCCCAAAGTTCAAATTCCCTTCTAGAATACGTTCTAGTTTCGACCACCCGTGAGTCATCATGAGTAGTGAGAATGTAATACGCAAAAACGCTAATGAAGTGTCAAAATATCGAGTCATAGGTTTGAAATTTTAGCCTCAAATGATTAAATTAACAAAAAAGTAAAAATGCGAAGATATATCGTTATTCTTTTTACTAGTCTGTTTGTGAGTAGCCTGTTGCTTTCATGCAAAGCAATGGGAACAGCAAATAAAGGGGATAAAGCTGAAATCACTACTCCGCCAAATGTGGGTTCGAATAAACTCTCTAAGAAACGTCAATAACAGAGTGTGTTTTCTCGGTGAGAATCCTAACAAATTCACTATCTTTTCATGACTAAAATCACATTTGGTTATGAAAAAACCCGAGTCTTTAATGATGTCCTTAGGCTACGTTCCTGAATGGAGCGAAGGCTCAGTTAAACCTCCCATATTTCAAACATCAACTTTTGGATTTAAAACTGCCGAAGAAGGCAAGCGCTTCTTTGAAATTGCCTATGGTAAATCTTCACTAGAACCGGGTGAACAAATGGGTCTGATTTATTCTAGACTCAATAATCCGAATATGCAAATACTCGAAGAGCGACTAGCCGCGCTTGAGCAAAGTGAAGAGGCAGCTGCTTTCGTTAGTGGAATGAGCGCTATCTCAACAGCAATGCTTGCCTATATTAAACCGGGAGATACCCTTATTTTTAGCAATGAAGTTTACGGAGGCACACATCACTTTGTCCACCACTACCTCAAGTCTATAGGGGTAAATGTTTTATCTATTTTAGATTGGAGCAACACAGAACAAATCGAGGAAACGCTAGAGGTAAAAGGGCTTTTGAATAAAGTAGCCATGATTTATTGTGAAACACCAGCTAACCCTACCAATACTCTTGTTGATTTAGAAGCGGTCGACAGGCTAAAAAAGCGACTCGAGTCACGACTCGATAAGAAGCTAATCATGGCCGTTGACAACACCTATCTTGGGCCAATATGGCAAAAACCTTTAGAATTTGGTGCTGACCTAGTTTGTTACTCTGCCACTAAATTCCTCAATGGGCACAGCGACGTTATTGCAGGGGCAGTAATGGGAAGTAGAGAAGCTATAGGGCCAGTAAAGGGACTTAGAACCTTCTTAGGTGGTATGATTGCTCCGTATACGGCCTGGCTATTGACTAGAAGTTTAGAGACCCTCCATGTAAGAATGAGTTATCAAACTGAAAATGCACAGAAACTAGCTCAATACCTAGAGAGTCATTCTAAGGTGAAAAAAGTTTTATTCCCAGGACTGAAGAGTATGTCAGATAGCCAAAAAGAGATTTACAACAAACAATGTAAGTTACCCGGTGCAATGATCAGTATTATTCTTCATGGAGGAGAGGCCGAAGCGTTTCGTTTTTTAAACGCGCTACAATTAATAAAGCTTGCCGTAAGCCTTGGCAGTAACGAAAGTCTAGCGCAACACCCCCATTCAATGACTCACTCAGATGTTCCTGATGACGAAAAAGCACTGATGGGAATTGAACTTTCATTGGTGCGAATAAGTGTTGGTATCGAGCATGCTGATGACCTTATTAACGACCTTAAACAAGCCTTAGAAAAAGTTTGATTTTTCGTATCCTTCTTATCGTTCTTTTGGCTAATATCAGTGCCTGTACAATCCCGACTTCGGCCGATTCTGTTGTTGAAAGCGCCATTAGCGCCCATGGCGATCTTCTCAATTACACGAATCTCAAGAACTTTAAATACAAAAAAACAAGCTTTACCGTTGACCCTAAAGGAGCGGTGACCGATACTCTGATTCAATACTTTTCACTTCCCTCATTGCGTCAAACTATTTTAGAAACAAATGATTCACTCCGAATCATATTTGAAGACGGAGCGATTAGAAAATCAAATGACTTACCTGGGAAGTCGAAGAAGTATAAGCGCATTATCGAAGGAGCAAATTTTGTCTTTTTCCAACCTTTTAAGTTAAAAGATAAGGGCGCACAGATTGAGTACTTGGGCCAAAAGGTATTTGATTTTTCTAACAGTTCTTTAGACTATATCAAGGTTACCTATCCCAATTCAACAGATATTTGGTATTTCTTTTTTGATCAGAAAACAAGTAGAGTAAAAGCCAACGCCGTAGACCATAATGGAAAAATAAGTTTAATCTTGAACGACTCCTTGCAGTGGCATAAAAAACTTTTAGTTCATAGTAAAAGACGAAGCTTTTTAAGCAACTCCAATTTCGACCTAATTCGGCTTCAAGCAAGCTATGAATACAAAATGCTGGGCATAGAATAACCATAGGTTCGGCAATTATAATACCTTTGATATCAACAAATTGATAGAATCTTGAGAGAATACTCGAGAAAATAGCATGCTATTTAACCCTAAATACTTCTACAGACTCTCGTTTTGGACGAGTTTGTTCTGTTTTCTTCTACTGATTTACGATTTCGGATTTCACTCGTCGAATACAGCAACTTTCAATCTTGAACTCTTCTACTACTTTGCATTATTAGTAGGTTTGGTGAGCTCTATACTCACCTATATCAACGATCGCAGAAGGATTTATCAACGAATTGCGATTCTAGATGGAATTTCTGGTCTATTCTCAGGAGCACTTTTAGCACTTTATTTTTTTACTGCAGAAGATTATGAGTTCAGACAGCTAGCTGAGCAGTTTCATCTTGAAAAGTTTGCAGCAGCGATACTTTTTTTTAAAGGTTTCTTAGACTTAAGAGTGAGCTATAAGCGTACAGCCCTGAACCCAGCACAACTATTCTTGATTAGTTTTATTGTGATTATACTCGGTGGTTCTTTACTATTATCCCTTCCTGGTGCTACCTATGACGGGATCAGTCTTCTTGATGCACTGTTCACAGCAACGAGCGCAGTTTGTGTTACAGGCCTTGTTGTTGTCGATACCGCCACACATTTTACCTTTTTTGGGCAATCAATTTTACTCTTCTTAATTCAAATCGGAGGACTCGGAATCTTAACCTTTGTCAGCTATTTTAGTTATTTCTTTAAAGGTGAGATAAGCTATGAAAAGCAAATTGCTATCAATCAAATCAACAGCTCTGGTTCCATTGGGAAAGAGCTTGGCTTACTGAAGAGCATCCTAATTATCACTTTGAGTATCGAGGCTTTTTCGGCTATTTTAATTTTTTACAACACAGATCCAACAGCTTTTAATTCCCTATTTGATCGAATATTTTTTTCGGTTTTCCACGCCGTCTCTGCTTTTTGTAACGCCGGATTTTCTACCCTAAGTGATTCACTTATGGAAAGTGGATTTCAATTCAATTATGGATTACAATTGGCAATCATTTTGACCTTTATTATTGGTGGGCTAGGCTTTCCAATCGTTTCGAATATCGTTTCATACCTCAGCTACAAAACAAAAGGAGTATTTTCATTTTTTGGCAAACCGAATTATCGTCCGTGGGTGTTAACTCTCAACAGCCGAATCGCTCTTATTACTACTATTGTTTTAACTGTAGGTGGAACTTTCATCTTTTTCGCTCTTGAAAGAGAAGGAGTACTTTCAGCACACTCAGGGTTTGGAAAGTTAATTACTGCACTTTTTGGGGCGACTACACCTCGTACTGCAGGTTTCAATACGGTGGATGTTGCTCAGTTTCGTTTCCCTACATTATTGTTGACTATGTTTCTAATGTGGGTAGGAGCCTCTCCAAAGTCTACAGGAGGTGGTATAAAAACGAGTACAATAGCCATCGCGATCCTAAATATTCTAAGTTTAGCTCGCGGACGTGAACGCATAGAACTTTATCGTAGAGAGATCGTCGAAGTTACTGTCAAGAGAGCTTTTGCAATGATTTCGCTTTCTATTATCGTTATTGCTATTGGTATATTGGGAATTTCAGCTTTCGAGCCTGATCTTAAGATGATCGAAATTGTCTTTGAAAGCGTTTCAGCTTATAGCACCACTGGTCTAAGTATGGGAATCACCGCCGGCCTTAGCCCTATTAGTAAATTCATTATCATTATATTAATGTTCGTTGGCCGCGTTAGCGCACTGACCGTACTTATTGCCATTTTTCGCAATGTAATCAGTCAAAACTATCGCTACCCAAAAGAAGAAATTACAATCCACTAATTATGAAATATATCATTATCGGACTTGGAAATTTTGGAGCTTCACTCGCCGAAAAGTTAACCGCTCAAGGCAATGAAGTCTTCGCCGTAGATACAAGTAAAACAAGAGTTGATGCCTTTAAGGAGAAAATTACCTACACCGTTCAGCTCGACGCCACAGATGAACTTGCCGTTGCTGGGCTTCCGCTCAAAGAAACTGATATTGTAATCATTGCAATCGGAGAAGATCAAGGGGCAAACGTAATGGCAACCGCGCTATTTAAAAATATGCAAGTAAAGCGATTGGTTAGTCGTGCAATCAATCCACTCCATGAAAAAGTTTTACAAGCCATCGGAGTTGATGAAATCGTTCATCCAGAAGAAGAAACTGCAGAAAGATGGGCTAAAAAACTTTGCCTAGTTAACGTAGTAGACTCCTTTGAACTAAGTGATGACTTCAGTATCATTGAAGCAACGGTACCTAACGAGTATGTGAGTAAAACTCTTAAAGAAGTAGGATTTAGATCTAAATACAATTTATTAGTACTTACTATCATAAAGCAAGTCAAAGTAAACCCCGTGCTAGGTAGTCCGAAAACTGAAAATCAAGTTCAGGGTGTAGCCTCTGCAGAACATGTTCTTGAAGAAGGTGATATTCTAGTACTTTACGGATCAAATAAAGACCTACAGCAATTTCTAAAACAAAGAGTTCGCTAATGTTCTCTATTGATTATGTAGGCACTTGCCTGGCGGGTCGGAAGAATTACTAAGTCGGCAATCGTTACCGCCCTAGGAGCTTCAACCATGTAAAGAATGGCGTCTGCAACGTCATCAGCACGAAGTGCCTCCACTCCTTGATAAACAGTCTTAGAGCGATCGGCATCTCCCTTAAAACGAACCATTGAAAACTCCGTTTCTACCAGTCCAGGGTGAATCGCGCTAACTCTAATGCCTTCAGGATTGAGATCTAGTCGTAAACCGTCAGTGAAATACTGGACGGCAGCCTTTGATGCGCAATAGACACTTCCTTTAGGATAAGGCTCTTTGCCAGCAATTGAACCTACGTTAATGATATGGCCCCAGCTACTCTCTCTTAGAAACGGGAGAACAGCTTTTGTCACATACATCAGTCCTTTTACATTACCGTCAATCATAGCATCCCAATCATCAAGATTCGCTTCTTGAACAGTATCTAGGCCGTGAGCATTTCCAGCGTTATTCACAAGAACATTGATGGCCTTCCACTGCTTAGGAAGACCCTCGATCGCTTCTAAAACGGCTCGCTTATCTCTCACGTCAAAAATGAGCTGACGGGTCTCTACCTTAACAACATCTGCTAATTGCTGTAGTCGTTCACTTCTTCTTCCGCAAAGGATTAAATCATAACCCTTTTCAGCTAAAGCTAAGGCTGTAGACCAACCTATACCGCTGCTTGCACCGGTTATGAGCGCAATCTTTTTCTCTTTCATAGCTATTTTTTTGTGTTATAAAGAGCCGATAGTTCTTTGGCCAACGCAAAATCCAAATCGGTAAGCCCGCCTACGTCATGAGTCCAGAGAGTGATCGTAATCTCATTGTATCTATTACACCAATCGGGATGATGATTAAGGCGCTCAATACAAGGGACAGCTTCATGCATAAAATCGACTGCCTTTTCAAAATTTTCAAATTCAAATCGGGCAACAATTCGATCAGAACGAAGCCCCCAATGATTTTCTAAGCTTTTATGTTGTATTTGTGCCTCGCTAACCGTCAATCTTTTCATAACTTCAAGGTAATAAAATCGATTGAATGAAAAGACAACTGTTCAGCCTAGGAGCAATGATTCTATTTTACATGGGGGTCGCACAAATTGAACCATCCAATATTGAAATCATCAGAGATTCTTATGGCGTACCCCATATTTATGCTCCTACTGATGCCGAGGTAGCTTATGGTCTTGCATGGGCGCATGCTGAAGACGACTTTAAAACCATTCAATTGGGTTACCTCGCCGGAGATGCTAAACTCTCTAGGCATATTGGCTTAAAGGGGGCCGGAGCTGATTTCCTTACTCAGTTTATCGAAGCCGAACGTGTCGCAAAAGAACAATTTCATACGCTCAGCGATGAATTTGTCGCACTAATCGAGGGGTATGCATCCGGTTTGAACGCTTATGCCGAAAAGCATCCTGAAGAGGTACTAGAAAAAAGTCTCTTCCCAGTCACCCCAGAAAAAATGGTGGCTTATTCTCAATTACAGCTTTTTGTATCTAACGCTGCAGATCAACTTGTAAGGCAAATTATCTCTAATAAAACCCCAATGATCGAGAAGCCAAAAGACGACTCTAACGGCTCAAACCTCATCGCACTATCGAGTGTGAAAACAAGACAAAAAGCGAGTTTCTTAACGATCAATACTCACCAGCCTTTAGAAGGGCCAACTTCATGGTACGAGGCTCATTTGGTAAGTGAAGAAGGAACTAATATCATCGGAACATTATTTCCCGGAGCTCCCTGTATTTTAACAGGAGCGAATGAAAATTTGGGATGGACACATACTGTTAATTTTCAAGACAAGGCCGACGTCTTTCGGCTTAATATGATCGATCCCAAACTACTTACCTATCAGTTTAATGGCGAGGTATTAGCGCTTGAAGAAAAACAAGCCAAGGTACATCTTAAACTTTTCGGGATTAAGATTGGAATTAAAAAGAAATATTATACGAGTATTTACGGGCCTACTCTGAAAAATAGAAGTGGATTTTACTCGGTTAGAACGCCAAGCACAACCACTATTAAAGCACTTGAACAGTGGTGGAGAATGAACAAGGCATCTAATTTTAGTGAATTCTACTCAGCCTTAAAAATGAATGCTATTCCGGGTTATAATATTGGATATGCAGATAAATTTGATACGATATTTTACATCTCTAATGGGAAGATGCCGAAGCGAAACCCTGCCTATGATTGGAGCAAAACAGTACCGGGAAATTCTAGCGAAACGCTCTGGGATACTTACTATGAAACTGAAGAGCTTCCACAAGTAATTAGCCCTGCCTCAGGATTTGTTTACAATGCGAATCACAGTCCATTCAAATCTACAGGAATTAAGGACAATCCCAACCCAGGAGATTTCTCAAGAGCTATGGGCTATGAGCTTTACGACAATAACAGAAGTACTCGACTCTATCAGTTACTAAGTTCAGATGATGAAATTACCTTTGAGGAGTTCAAAACCATCAAATACGATCACAAACTCCCAACGCCACTGAATTATAATTATGTTGATTTTAATCAGGTCTTCGAGATGAATCCGTCTGATTACCCGGGAGCGGGGGCACTATTAAGGAAAATTCAAAGTTGGGATCGCGTGGCGGATATGAACTCCGAAGGTGCTGGTATTTTTGCTGTCCTTTACTACCAACTTCAAAAACACTATGGGGAGCGTAATCCCGATAATAGTTTTAGTGAAGAAGTGATATACAAGGCACTTAAAAAAACCTCTCGTTATTTAAAAAAGTATTTCAAAAGCCAATCGGTGACCTTAGGCGAATTTCAACAATTAGTTCGAGGCGAGAAAGCAATTCCAATCTGGGGTATGCCTGATGTAGTAACTGCTATGCGTGGAGTTCAAGATAAAAACGGACGTTACCGAATTACAAATGGTGAATCGTATATCGCACTCATACAGTTTACCCCTGAAAAAACCATTTACCGCTCGGTTATGTCTTATGGAAATAGTGAGCGCCCTGAATCTCTGCATTATGACGATCAAATGAAACTCTATCAGAATTTTCAAACAAAACCCATGCATTTCGATAAAGCTAGTGTGATCAAAGATGCTGTTCGACGTTATTCTCCTAAATAATTGGATAATTCAGCAAGCTCAAATTGGATCGTTGACCCTTGGCGTATTTGAGCGATTTGATTTAAACCTTTTTCGTCTGTGAGCAAAACTCTAGGGTATCCGCCTGTAACCTGGCAATCACGATGAAGAACGATCAATTCTCCTGAAGGAGTCAACTGCACTATACCGGGGAAAACTACAGCGGATTTGATCGTAGAATGCTTTCTGTGAAGATAAGTCGATGGAAGTACTCGAATCCCCATTCGGTTATGACTAGCTACTTTTAAAGACAGGTCAACCAATTGTTCAGGGGTTTTTAAACAAGTGAACTCGGGTCCTGGGTAAACAACAATCTTAGAACTGAGACTGATATCGCCTGTGTTATCGAACTTATTTTCAGGGATGCCATCTGTTGGAGTATATTCAATCACATCCCCTTCTTTTAGCCGGGATACGTCAAATAAGCTCGG
>JAAZVG010000046.1 GCA_018623655.1 Flavobacteriaceae bacterium | reverse complement strand
CCGATGTCGTTAAGCTCTATTATGGCATTGGACAGAATTCTACGATGACCTTGGATGAAATTGGTCATACATTTGACTTAACTAGAGAGCGTGTGCGGCAGATTAGAGAAAAAGCAATTCGAAAGCTTAGAAAATCTGCAAAAAACGATTTAATACAATCCTTTATCGATTAAACCTTACAATCATGTCATCAAGAAGTGAAAAGCTCTTGCAGCAAAGGCCCGACATACCTACATCAAAGATCAATGACCAGATGGGTTCAGAGGAATACTTTCAAAATGCGATTCTTCGTCCGATTTTAAAACTTCAAAATGATCTTTTTGTAAGTGTTTTTAGGAACTACATTAAAAAGCATAAAAATGTATTTTTTGATTTAACGCTTGAAAAGAAACAACACTATATCGAACAATCTATTCAAAAAGACATTAAATTCCGCAACTCGCTTAAGGGAATGGTTATAGGTATGTTTACAGTCGAAGAATACGAAACCTATACTCTTAACTCTTCTGCTCTTAATAAACGAATGATGAATTTACTTATTGTTCGATTAAAGGATCAGATGCTTCTTTTTGAGAAAATAGATGCAGCTTAAACAATCGATTCTCCATTTAAGTCTGTAGTTAGGGCAAGAGTCATAAAATCTAAAAAAGGCCTAGCGGCACGAAAGTGATCAACCACTTTTATCGAAAAGTCCTCAGCAAGACATTCTTTGTCTGTAAAACCCTTTTTCAGTATGAATTGCTTGTATCGTAACCACTTTATTGCAACGTGTTCTTTGTTAAAGCCTTTAGGACATGACTTTAATTGATCACCGTAAAGTATTCCCCACTGTTTTTTCAACTCTTTTGCCTCAAGTAAAGTTGAAAATTCAACATATTCGGATTCTATTTCTTTTCTTATTCTATAGAGGTCTTCTTTGTTTGGGTTCCAAAATCCACATGCTATAAAACTATTACCAGGTTCAATATGCACATAATAACCGCCCCGTAAGTGCTTACCTTCTCTATGAATAGAAGTCGACAGATGTGTCTTATACGGCAATTTGTTTTTAGAAAATCGAACATCTCTATAGATCCTAAAAATTTTATGACTTTCAAGTTGATCAGTTAGGCCTAGACCCTGCTCAATATCATTAAATACTAATGCTGAAATATCTTTTAGATGATTATAATGCTCTTTGTAATCGGCAAACCATTCTCGATTATTGTTCTTTCTCAATTCAATAAAGAACTTGAATAAATCCTTAGGTATTTGATTCATGATTATGAAAAATAACTACGGTATAGATCGTTAATTGTAGTGGTATTTTCGAATCTTCCCTTAGCCAGTTTTTGACTTGAAACTAATCCGAAAAGAATTAATTCTTTAAAAAAGTATTTCAATTCTCCCTCGACCTCTGAAACATATTTTTGTATTAAATTTTCTAGTGGCTTGATTTGGTCAAGATTTTGTTGGTAATAATTGTCACCTGCATTGTCGTGAAGCTCGATAGCATCGTTCTCATAAAACCAAGTGTATAATTCGTCATAAGGAGTTTCAATACCCTTTTTTTCAATCTTTTCGATTTTTGGGAAGTAATCTTCAAAAACACATTTAATCGCATCATCTATAAGGTGTTCAGCAACATACACAGGACCCTCATTTTCACCCTCATAAACGAGCTCAACTTTTCCTGTAATCGCTGGTACCGTAGCTAGTATATCTGAAACACGAATAGTACCATTACTTTTCCCATTATCGATTATACGCAATTCTGCATGACTCATCATATGTTCGAAGGCAGAGATACTTAAGCGAGCTGAAACACCACTTTTAGCATCAACATACTCACTCTTACGAGCCTGAAAACTTATTGATTCAATAATGTCTCTCGCCGGTTCTGGGATAGAAATACTGATATCAGAATTAAATCTAGATTCTTGAGCTGTAATCTCTTTGGCAGTTTCAATGTCTCTGGGGTAATGAGTAACAATTTGTGACCCTATACGATCTTTAAGTGGAGTAACAATGCTACCTCTATTGGTATAGTCCTCGGGGTTTGCCGTAAATACAAATGAGACGTCTAAGGGTAATTTTAACTTAAATCCTCGTATTTGCACCTCACCCTCTTGTAGAATTGAAAATAAAGAAACTTGTATTCTTGCTTGTAGATCAGGCAGTTCGTTAATCACAAAAAGACAACGATTAGCTCGCGGAACCATTCCGTAATGAATAACCTCTGGATCAGATAAGGATAACTTCATATTTGCTGCCTTAATAGGGTCAATATCACCGATTAAATCAGCTACACTTACATCTGGAGTCGCAAGTTTTTCAAAAAACCGTTCTGATCGATGCAACCATGCGATAGGTGTTTTATCACCTAATTCCTCTATTTTCTTTATTGCGAAGTCGGATATTGGATTGAAGGGATCATCGTTAATCTCTGATCCTACTACGTATGGGATATACTCATCAAGTAGTTCGACCATCTGTCGTGCCATTCTTGTTTTAGCTTGTCCTCTTAAACCAAGAAAGTTAATGTTATGTTCGGCGAGGATTGCTTGTTTTATTTGAGGTAATACACTGTGCTCATAACCTTTTATGCCTTCAAATAAAGCCTTTCCATCACGTATATGTTCGATAAGATTTTCTCTCATCTCTTGCTTAATGCTTCTACTTGAGTAATTAATCTTCTTTAAATCTTCAAGTGTTTTTAATTTTTTAATATTCATAACCTTCTTTTTCTATTCGCAGTATAATCTTCAAAAATCATTGAACCTAAATCATCTAAGCCAGTGTAAAAAGCTTTACCTCCATTCAATCGAGTAAATTCTTGAATAAAACGCATTAAATACGTGTCCTGAGCAATCATAAAAGTAGTTATCGGAATTTTACACTTGGCTAAAAAACGCGCTCTCTGATAACAGGCTTCTATAATCATGTCATCTAAGCCTACACTGTTTTTATAATATGAACCGTCATTAAGTCGCAGGCAACTTGGCTTACCATCGGTAATCATAAAGATCTGTTGATTGGTATTTTTCTTTCGTTTAAGTAATTGTAGTGCCAGGTCTAGTCCCGCTACCGTGTTAGTATGATATGGGCCTACTTTTAGGTAAGGTAATTCTGCAATTGAAATTGGCCAAGCGTCATTTCCGAATACGATAATTTCAAGCGTATCTTTAGGAAAGCGTGTAGTAATCATTTCAGATAAAGCCATTGCTACTTTCTTCGCAGGTGTAATGCGATCTTCCCCATATAGAATCATGCTATGACTGATATCAATCATAAGCACTGTACTCATCTGTGACTTTTGTTCAGATTCGTATACTTCTAGATCATCATGACTTAAAGTATAATTATCGGTACCCGACCGAAGCATTGCATTTTTTAATGATTGATTCATGTCAATCTCAGCGACAGAATCGCCATATCTATAAGGCCTGGTAGATCCAGTTTGCTCCTCAGAGGTTCCCGATGTTTTTGAAGTATGATTTCCTTTTTGACCTCTTTTTAGTTTGCCAAAAATTTGATTTAATGCTCTTTTTCGAAGTGCTCGTTCGAGTTTTGCTGTTGCCTTTAATTTTTTAGAAAATTCTGAATTTTTTTCACCATCTGAAGGGTCATCCTCAAATTCTTGACGTAGCACACCCTTCTCGAGGAGTTCATCGATAAAGTCATCGATAGTGTAATCTTCGTTGGTGAGATCATACTCTTTATCTAGCTCTCTCAACCATTCAATGGCTTCTTCGACTTCACCAGATGTGTGAGTAATTAACTCCTGGAAAATATTATAAAGCCTTTGAAAAGGACTCTTTTCTTCGGGGGAGTTTAGGGTAATTCGATAACCTAAATCTAAATTCATAGCTAGATAAAGGTACGAATTTACCGGGCCTATTTCTCTCTTGATTTTAATATTTCAAGCACCTCACTTAGTCGATATCCTTTAGCATTTAAAAGAATCAAGTAGTGAAATAAGAGATCAGCAGATTCATTTAAAAACAATTCTTCATTATCGTCTTTAGATTCAATCACCACTTCAACGGCTTCCTCTCCTACCTTTTGTGCAATCTTGTTGATGCCTTTTTTAAAAAGGGAAGCCACATAGCTTTCAGAAGCTCCTTCTTTTTTTCTTTGATCAATAACGGATTCTAAGTGTTTAATCCAATCATAACCTATTTTATTATCCTCTTTGAAACAAGTATCACTTCCGGTATGACAAACGGGACCTAATGGATTTACTTTCACTAGAATACTATCTAAATCACAATCTAATGTGATTGAACATACTTGTAATTCATTACCGCTTGATTCTCCCTTTTTCCAAAGCCTTTGCTTAGATCTAGAATAAAACCATACGACCTTATCGTTTAGCGTTTTTCTATAGGATTCTTCATTCATATACCCTTGCATTAAGACCTTTCCAGTTTTATTGTCTTGGATAATGGCAGGCAATAATTGATTCTCCATTTTATTAAAATTGGGTTTAGTATTCATCGTACAAATATATTTTTAGATCGTAAATGATCTTTTAATTCAGCAATCTCAATTTCTGAAAAGTGAAAAACACTTGCTGCCAATGCAGCATCGACATTTGATTTTAGGAACAGTTCAGAGAAATCTTCTATACTTCCTGCACCACCTGATGCTATAATAGGAATATTTACTCTAGAAGATAATTCAGCTAAAGCCTCAATAGCAAATCCGGCTTTAGTGCCATCATGATCCATCGAAGTAAATAAGAGTTCACCGGCACCCCTATCGGTTACCTCCTCGGCCCAAGAGAACAATTCTAGAGCTTCAGATTGTTTTCCTCCGACAGTATGAACTTTCCAAACACCATCAATACATTTCGCATCGATAGCAACTACTAGACATTGAGAACCAAACTTGTTGGCAATTTCGGAAACTAAAACTGGACGTTTTACTGCTGAACTATTTATGGCAACCTTATCAACGCCTTGTTGAAGTAGTCTACTTACCTTTTCAGTAGATCTAATTCCACCTCCAACTGTGAAGGGTATGGTGAGTGATTTAGCAACCTGATAAATAAGCGGCTCAAAAGCTCCCCGACCTTCTTCGGTTGCTGAAATATCTAAAAAAACCAATTCATCAGCTCCTTTTTGACTGTAAGAAGAGGCAAGGGCAACAGGATCACCAGCATCTTTTAAGTCTACAAAATTGACACCTTTAACGGTTCTACCATTTTTAATGTCTAAACATGGAATAATTCGCTTACTAATCATTTAGAATAAATTTTTCTAGTTGTTTAAGCGTAATGCGGTTCTCATAAATGGCCTTTCCTAGAATTGCCCCAGAACAACCTATTTTTTTCAGCTTATCTAGATCTGATAGGTCCTTAATTCCACCACTAGCAATCAAAAGCAAATTACTGCCGAATTCACTGATTAGTTCGTTATATAAATCTATCGATGGACCAGCTAGCGTGCCGTCGACCGAAATATCTGTACTAATTACTTGTCTAATCCCTTTATTGAGATAATCTCCGATAAAGGTATTGATCGTAAGATCAGATTCTTCTAACCATCCTGATATAGCGATTTTTCGATTTTTCGCATCAGCACCAAGAATAATTTTCTCGTTACCGTATTGCTTAAGCCAAGAAAGAAATTGAATGGGGTTTTTAACTGCAATACTACCACCGGTGATTTGTTTTGCCCCTGAATCAAAGGCAATTTTAAGGTCTTTATCTGACTTTAAGCCTCCTCCAAAATCGATAGATAAATCTGTTTTGGCGGCAATTCTTTCAATCACCTTATAGTTAATAATCTTACCAGCCTTAGCACCATCTAAATCGACCAAATGCAGCTTTACAATTCCATGTGCTTCAAATGCTTTTGCTATTTCAAGCGGGTCTTCATGATACACCTTTTTGGTTGTGTAATCGCCTTGGGTGAGTCTCACGCATTTCCCCTCGATTAAATCAATAGCTGGTATTATTGAAAAACTCATGATAGGTTTAGAAAGTTGGTAAGTAATTGTTGCCCCTCTACACCACTTCTTTCTGGATGAAATTGTACTCCGAAAAAGTTTTCATTTGCCAGTGCAGCGCTATAAGGAACTTGATAATCTGCAAGTCCAATAGTCTGCTCGCATAATTCTGCATAGTAAGAATGCACAAAATAAAATTGTTTATTATCGAGATTTTCGAAAAGTGGGTGATCCTTTGAATTTACAGGCGCCCATCCGACTGCAGGTACTTTAAGATCAACATTAAATTTCAGAACATTCGTGTCAAAAATTCGAAGACCTTCTGTTGACCCCTCCTCTGTATAATTACAAAGAAGTTGCATTCCTAAACAAATCCCTAAAACGGGTTGATTTAGCGTTTTTATAAAATCGATCAAACCGGTATCAGTAAGATGTGATTTAGCAGCCTTTGCATGTCCAACTCCGGGAAAAACTACATGAGATGCCTGCTGAATTTTAGACTTATCTGCGGTTACCAAGTTTTTCACGCCAAGCCGTTCAAAAGCAAATTGAACACTCTGAACGTTTCCTGCGCCGTAATCGATGATTGCTACCTGCTTCATAAACTACCTTTTGTACTTGGGAGAATTAAATGTTCGGTATCTCTTTTTTTAGCCATCTTGATTGCCTTGGCAAAAGCTTTAAAAAGACCTTCAATCTTGTGATGTTCATTAAAGCCGCTAACCTTGAGATTTAAATTTGCCTTTGCACCGTCTGCAAATGACTTGAAAAAATGAAAGAACATTTCAGTCGGCATATCGCCAATCTTTTCTCTTTTAAACTTGGCATCCCACATCAGCCAGGATCTACCGCCAAAATCGATAGCCGCTTGGGCTAAAGCATCATCCATAGGAAGACAATATCCGTATCGCTCCACCCCAAGTTTATTTCCAAGTGCTTTAGCAAAGGCTTCCCCAAGTGCGATTCCAGTATCTTCTATGGTATGGTGTTCATCGATATGTAAATCTCCATCACATCTTAAAAATAAATCCAATTGTCCATGACGTGCAATCTGTTCTAACATATGATCGAAAAACCCTAGACCTGTATGGATTTCAGATTCCCCAGTTCCCTCGAGATTAAGCGTAATTTCAATGATAGTCTCCTTAGTTCTTCTTTGGTGAGTAATCTTACGGTCAAGTTTTTTTAAGAAATCGGTTAGAGAACTCCAATCATTGCATTCTAGGGCAACACACTTATCTAATTCTTGAGGACTTTCACTTAACTCTTCCTTTCCTGTTGCGCTCGCATTAAAAAGAAAAGACTTGATGCCTAAATTTTTTCCTAGTTCTACATCGGTGTAACGATCACCAATCACATAACTATTTTCAAGATCAAATCCCTGCGAGAGCAGATCTGTAAGCATTCCTGTTCTGGGTTTTCTGTTTGGAGAATTTTCAGAAGGGAAACTTGAGTCAATAGCTATTTTTTCAAATTTAATACCCTCAGATTCAAGGGTACGAATCATTAAATTTTGTACGGGCCAAAAATCTTCCGAAGGGAAAGAATCTGTACCTAAACCATCCTGGTTGGTGATTAGCACCAAATGATACCCTAAAACTTGATGAATAAATTTCAAAGAACTTATGACTTCAGGAAAGAACACTAGCTTATCGATGTGATCGATTTGATAATCTGCTGGCTCTTTAATGATCGTACCATCACGATCTACAAATAGATATTTCTTCATGACTTCAACAGTTTTATTATTCGCTTATTTTCATCGGGGGTTCCCACAGTGATACGGAGCATGTTCTCGCATCCGTACTGTGAACTTCTATTTCTGACTACAATACCCGCATCGACCAAATCACGATACCTTTTCGATGCGTCGTCTACTTTAATTAAAATAAAGTTAGCTTCTGATTCATGCACCTTAGCGATCCAACTGCACTTCTTTAATTCTACCATTAGTAAGGCTCTTTGATCCTTAAGAATTTCTATTTCCTTTTGAATCGTCGAATAATTTGTGAGACGTTCTAGAGCTAAATCCATATTAGGGCGACTAATATTATACGGAGGTTTAATTCGATTGAGCCAACCAATTATTTTTGGATTAGCAACAGCTACTCCTAGTCGAGCTCCTGCTAAGCCATAAGCTTTCGATAAAGTGCGAACTACAATAAGATTCGAATGTTCATTAACTAAATTGACCATACTTTCCTCTTTCGAAAAGTCGATATAAGCTTCATCAACCACTACTAATGCATTTGTTTTCTTAATAAAACTTAAAAGTTTGTGAGAATCAAGCAATGCTCCGGTAGGATTATTAGGATTGCACAAGAAGACCAGTTGGGTTCGCCCACTAATCTTACTTTCAAATAAATCCCAATCGAATTCAAATCCTTCATTGAGTGGTATACTGATTAGCTCAACATCATTCTTGTCAGCTAATACACTGTACATTCCATAGGATGGCTTAAAAGTCAATGCATTATGCTGCTTAGGTTCAACGACTAACTGCATAATCAAATCCAATACCTCGTCACTTCCATTTCCTATAAAGAGGGTATCTTTTCTAACCCCCCATAGCTCCCCAATGCGAGATTTTAAAGCTAATTGATAAGGATCAGGGTATCTTGTTGCTTTACCATCAAAAGGATTTTCATTCGCGTCCAACCAAATTTTGGATACGACATTATCTGAGAACTCACTTCTAGCCGACGAGTACACCTCAGACTCCCTTAAATGCTCTCTAATATTAACATCTATATCGTACTCGTCATTCTCTTTAATTTGATTAGAAAGACGCTTAAGTCGAAGAGAAACAGCATTTTCGTGTGCATTCAAAAGTTCTGCACTCGCCATTTCCTCAACGATTGGCCCAAGGCCACGAATCCCTTGAGGGCTTACTCTCTGAAAGGTTATTGCTTTTGTATAACTGTCTAGATTAACTCCACTATACTGTTTAGCAAAACCATTGGTTGGTAGCGTATGATTCGTTCCTGATGCATAATCACCAGCACTTTCGGGAGTATAATTTCCTATAAAAACCGAACCTGCGTTTTTTACCCATTGAACCATATCGTAAGGGTTCGCACTGGCAATAATATAATGTTCTGGAGCGTAGTGATTAATAAAATTAGCTGCTTTCACACGATCGTCAAAAAGAACGACTCTACTGTTTTCTAGCGCCTTAGCTGTAATTTCTTTTCTTGGTAATCTTGTGAGTTGGGATTCTATTTCTTCTTCTATTTCTTTTAATTTTAATGAATCAGATAATACCAATAGCACCTGACTGTCGGGTCCATGTTCTGCTTGACTTAAAAGATCCGCTGCAACAAATTCAGGAATACAGGTTTCGTCGGCGAATACGAGTAACTCACTGGGACCAGCAGGCATATCAATAGCTACTCCCTGCTGGGTTGAGAATTGTTTTGCGACGGTTACAAACTGGTTTCCAGGACCAAAAATCTTATCAACAGCCGGTATAGATTCGGTGCCATAAGTTAAGGCAGCGATCGCCTGTGCTCCTCCTACTTTAAATAGATTTTTAACACCACAAAGTGATGCTGTATAAAGAATTGCTGGGTCTATTTTACCTGATTTATTTGGCGGTGTACAAAGTGTGATTGACTGACAGCCTGCAATTTGAGCAGGAATAGCCAACATAAGTACAGTAGAAAATAATGGAGCAGAGCCACCAGGAATATAAATTCCAACTTTTTCAATAGCTACCTTTCGTTGTTCACAAACTACCCCAGGCATAGTTTCAACACGTACTGGTTTTGTTTTTTGTGCTTGGTGAAAAGTTTCAATATTTCGTTTTGCCTGTTGAATCGCAAGTTTTAGGGTCGGATCAACTAAATTTTCAGCCTCAAGAAGTTCCTCATTGCTTATAGCTAGGGTATCTAATTTAATCTTATCAAAGTTTTCGGTGTAGGTGAATAAAGCTTGATCACCATTTCGCTTAATTTTACTAAATATCTCACTTATGAGCGGATATAAATCTTCGTAAGAGGCTGTGGCACGCTTGGTT
>JAAZVG010000170.1 GCA_018623655.1 Flavobacteriaceae bacterium | reverse complement strand
TTATATATCGTTAATTGCTCAGTTTCTTCTGATAGAAGCGATAACAATTCTTCTACAGTAGAAGTCGTAGACAAAGGCAGGGTTGCATTAGGTGTGCAAGCGTTCGCTAGAAAAGCAAAAGAAATCAGTGTAATTAAATGACGCATATTAGATAAAAGGGCATTTCAATAACTTTGTCAAAAATATGCAAAATGAAAAGAGAAGAAATATTATCTGATTTAGATTGGCGTTATGCTACCAAAGGATTTAATACAGAAGAGTCAATCGATGAAAAAGACTATCAGACAATCAAAGAGGCCATCCGACTAGCCCCTACCTCATATGGTCTGCAACCTTTTAAAATTATAGAAATTGAAAGCCGTGAGATCCGCACTCAATTGCAAACTGCAGGGTACGGACAAAAACAAATTGTATCCGCTTCTAAACTAATCGCCATTGCAAGCCTAAAATGTTTCAACGATCAGCTCATTGATCGCTACATTAATCTTAGTAAGGAGACTAGGAGTTTAAAAGAAGACCAAGTTTCTGGCTACCGTAATTTCATAAAAAACGTTTTTTCTCATTGGTCGGTTGATGAAAAAAAATCGTGGTCAGAAAAACAAGCCTACATAGCTTTAGGTTTTGCTATGCTTGCTGCGGCTGAATTAAAAGTGGACACCTGTGCTCTCGAAGGAATTGATGTTCAACAAGTAAATGAAATTCTCAAATTAAAATCTTCAGATTATAACGTCTCTGTTTTACTAGCTCTGGGAAAAAGAGCTGAAGAAGATCAGAGTCAACACTTAAAAAAGGTGCGTTTAGATGCTTCCGTTTTATTTGAAACGATATAAATGATAAATGTATTTTTAATTGAATGTTAAGCATTGTATATTTGAAGCAATGATTCAAAAAATTACAAATAAAAACTGGTGGAAATCGTCGTAGTTATGCGATGATCATCGGCTATAGTTATATGTAAAGGCCTGTCATCGCGACAGGCCTTTACTATTTTTTAATACTTATGGAATTACACAAGTTCGAATTTAAGAGCACCTTCGAAAAAATAATGGCGGATACGCTTACCCCTGTAAGCGTTTATTTAAAACTCCGAGATCATTTTCCGGGGAGTATCCTCTTAGAAAGTAGTGATTATCACACCAACGATAACAGTTTTTCGTATATCTGTTGCAAGCCTATTGCATCGATTTCATTGCACAACGAGAAATTAACTAAAACCTTACCAGATCAAACTGAGGAGGTAATCTCACTGAGTAACTCAACCACCTTACTCAATGAGATCGATGAGTTTAGTAACCAATTTAAAGGGGATCGACTTCCTTTTAAGTTTATAACCAATGGATGGTTCGGATACACGAGCTACGACAGTGTTCGCTACTTTGAAAACTTACCCGATTATCAGACTGACAAACCAGGTCAAGACATTCCTGAAATCTACTATGCGCTTTATCAAAATATAATAGCCATTGATCATTTCAAAAATGAGGCTTACCTCATTTGTCACTCTTATAACGATGACACTCCTAATATCGAAGAAATCAAGGCACTATTAGCCGTTGAATCATTGAGCACCTATCCCTACAAGAATTTAGGCCAGAAAGAAGCTAACATTAGCGATGAGTCATTCAAAGAATTAGTAGTTAAAGCTAAAGAACATTGTAAACGTGGCGATGTCTTTCAATTAGTACTTTCAAGACAAACCTCTCAAGCTTTTCAAGGGGATGAATTCAACGTATATCGAGCCCTTCGATCGGTTAACCCCAGCCCCTATTTATTTTATTTCGACTATATCAATTTCAAACTTTTTGGTTCTTCGCCTGAAGCACAACTCATCGTTCAAGAAGGTCAAGCTGAAATTCATCCGATCGCAGGAACTTATAAACGCACTGGAGACGATGAGAAGGATGCAGAACTTGCCAAGAAACTGGCTGCAGATCCAAAAGAAAATGCGGAGCACGTCATGCTCGTTGATTTAGCGCGAAACGATTTAAGCCGGAATGGTCACGCGGTTGAAGTTAAAACCTATCGCGAAGTTCAATTTTTCTCTCATGTCATTCACCTCGTATCTAAGGTAACCGCCAAAAAAACAGAAGGTACCTCAACGCTGCAATTAATGGCAGATACCTTCCCCGCAGGCACGTTGAGCGGCGCTCCAAAACCAATGGCACTGAAGCTAATCGATAAGTACGAATCAACTCGAAGAGGGTTTTATGGTGGGGCTATCGGATTCTTCGACTTCGACGGCAATTACAATCATGCCATTTTAATTCGAAGCTTTCTAAGTAAGAATAACAAATTATACTATCAAGCCGGCGCCGGTATAGTAGCTAGTTCAAACGAAGAAAGTGAATTGCAAGAAACCTATAACAAACTTGGAGCCCTTCAAAAGGCACTTAAACTTGCCGAAAACTTGAGATAATGAGCAAAATACTTGTCATAGACAATTACGACAGCTTCGTATATAACATCGTTCACTATCTAAGAGAACTCGAAGAAGAAGTTACCGTTAAAAGAAACGACCAATTCGAGCTAAATGAGATTGTGGATTACGATAAAGTCGTACTATCTCCAGGACCAGGTATTCCAAGTGAAGCGGGGAAATTATTAGAAGTTATTCATTTCAATGATCAATTAGAGTCCTGCATTCCAATGCTCGGGATCTGTTTAGGTCACCAAGCTATTGCAGAAGTTTTTGGAGGAACACTGAGGAACTTGTCTCAAGTATATCACGGGATTGCAAGTAAAATCAATGTTGATCCAAACACAAGATTATACCAGAATTTCGAATCTAAACTTACGGTTGGTCGCTATCACTCCTGGGTGGCAGATATCGAATCAGCACCGCTGCTCAAAGCAAATGCTTGGGATCAAGAATCTAATGTGATGAGTCTTGAGCATATCGAAAAACCGATTTGGGGCATACAATACCATCCCGAATCTATACTAACCAATCACGGTATCGAATTATTACAAAATTGGCTAAAAGCATGAAACAATATTTAAATAGACTCATTCAGCACCA
>JAAZVG010000169.1 GCA_018623655.1 Flavobacteriaceae bacterium | reverse complement strand
CGTTTTATTTATTGACTCTTATCAGCGAGCTGCGCTCTACGAATTTTATAGTGGAGAAATAGGTTTATCCTACAACACACTCTCGTATCGACCGAATCAGTACGATTTAGACTTGAGATGGAAAAGCATAAATAGAGATTCTATTTTTGTTGTTAGCTCTAAACCTTACGATTTCGAAGAGCGTGTTGAAAGTCCCAAAAAAGGAGACCTCTTTTGGAGTGTAACCACCTACCTGAACTTGGTTTTACCTGAAGAGTTTGAAATTGATGCAGGAGAAATCAGGTTTAATCGACCCTTACCAGGAAAACTTTATTTAGCGCAACTTGATAAGTTCAGAAGGGTTCAAAAGATAAACGAGTTGAAAGTTGAAGGGGCTACTTCTGCACCATTGCCAGAGATCAATCCGAATTATCCTTTTTACAGAATAGGCATCTCATCACCCGAACTTCCGCCACGAATTATTCATAAGTTTGCTCAAGCTACAGGACAATGACAGCAGACACCATCTTGATTTTTTGCTTTATTCTATTAGGTCTACTAGTAGTAATCAAAAAGAATTTTCCGGAGCCCTTTCGTCTCTTCTTGCTGTTGCCATTGAATGATACGTTCATACGGCTATATGATGCCAAACTAAGGTCGTGGCGTCTCACGCTTTGGGGAATTTTAGTAACAGGTATTCTAAGCCTCTATTACTTAATCCAAGAGCTAAGCCTAACTTCAAATTTAGATGAACCCTTGGGCTTTAGCTTATATGGTTTTATAATCAGCTTTCTTCTGTTTAAGCAGGTTGTACGATCAACCTTAGGAATTTATCTATTTAAAAAGAGGAAAGCCAGTAAACTAGTCGGGTGTATTACTTCAAGTTTCTTAGCCTATCAAGGATTGATTACCTATTTCTTCTCTTGGTTCTATTTAGCTCAGATATTACCAAAGTCCTTTTTAGAACCGCTATATATTATAGTACTTCTTGCTTTACAAATCTTAAGCTACAGGAATCTTATTAAAAAGGCAAGACAAGGTAACTTTCGTTTTGGCATGGCGTTTATTTTGTATCTTTGCACCTTCGAAATGGCACCTTTGGCAGTTTTTCTGTCGATGGTTATTAAATGAACCTGACTATGAAAGTGAAAACCATATTGGTTTCTCAACCCGAGCCGAAATTAGAGAATTCACCCTATGCCAAGCTTATAGAGAAGGAAAAACTCACTGTCGATTTCAGACCATTCATTCATGTTGAAGGTGCAGATTCTAAGGAGGTGCGAACGCAAAAAATCGACCTCAGTAAGTTCACCGCTATCATTTTAACGAGCCGCAATGCTGTTGATCATTACTTTCGATTAGCAGAAGAAATGCGCTTCAAGGTACCAGATACCATGAAGTATTTCTGTCAATCTGAGGCAGTAGCTTTTTATCTCCAGAAGTATGTCGTCTATCGCAAGCGTAAAATATATGTAGGTCAAAGATTACTCTCTGATCTCGCTCCGAATTTCAAAAAGTATAAGAACGAGACCTATTTACTCCCCTCTTCTGACTCACTTAAGCCAATTGTTCCTGACACTTTAAATGAATACGGGATAAATTGGACTAGAGGTATATTCTACAAGACCGTGATGAGTGACCTTTCTGATTTAGCAGACGTTTATTACGATATTCTTGTTTTCTTTAGTCCAACCGGAATTGAGAGTTTATTTCATAACTTCCCCGACTTCGCTCAAAACAACACGCGAATCGCGGCGTTCGGTAGTAGCACCATTCAAGCCGCAGAGGCTAGAGGATTGGTTGTAAATATTAAAGCTCCTACACCTGAAACTCCATCCATGACTATGGCACTTCAGAAGTATATTGGTGAGGTTAACGCTTAAGAGCTTTAAACGCCAAGAATCCCCAGTTTCCAATTAAGATTAGCCCACCAATGGGCGTCAAAGGCCCTAGGAACGAAAGTTTCACGC
The DNA here is from genome assembly GCA_018623655.1 of Flavobacteriaceae bacterium. Taxonomy (GTDB): domain Bacteria; phylum Bacteroidota; class Bacteroidia; order Flavobacteriales; family Flavobacteriaceae; genus UBA3478. Next base: position 1,097 of record JAAZVG010000169.1, on the reverse strand, counting down.
CTAAGAATTGCTGCATATTGAGCAGGTAAATACTTCCAGAGAATAAAAGCATTCCAACCACGGTCAACCAAAAAGAGGTATGCTTTACACTTTCTTCAAAATAAGAGGTTAATAAAACGACAAGTAAGAGTAACACATGCGTCATTTGATACCTCAGCCCGATAGTGAAACTATCTAACTGTTCAGGACTTAAGATCTCCTTCAGAGCGTGAGACCCCAAGGCTCCTAAAATCACAGCTAGCATTCCTAAAAACAGTGTTATTGAAACTTTTATTCTCATTTTACTTCTATTCTATAAGTATATGTATCTTATTCGCTTAAAATCTATCACATGAAAAACGATGATTCAATCTATACATTAGACGGGATAGATAAGACCATACTATCTTATCTAATGAAAGATGCTCGAACTCCTATTCTCGAAATTTCAAGAAAGGTAGGAATTTCGGGAGCAGCAATCCATCAACGCCTCAGAAAACTAGAACAGGCTGAAGTTCTAGAGGGTTCGAAAATGGTCATCAATACAAAAAAACTAGGGTATAGCACTATGGCATACATAGGTGTATTCCTTGATAAAGCAATGAATAATCCGGCGGCAGTTAGGGCCCTTCAAGAAATCCCTGAAGTTTTAGAATGTCATTATACCACAGGGAACTGGTCAATACTTATCAAAGTTCTTTGCAAAAACAATGAACACCTTATGCAGATTTTAAACAATCGTATTCAGCGGATCGAAGGAATCTCTAGAACAGAAACCTTCATTTCTCTGAATCAACAAATCGATCGACAGATTAGTCTCTAGACCGCATTACCTGCATTGCCCAATAAAGAAGTGAAGCTAGTGCACCAAGTGCTGCTACAAGATAAGTTCTCGCAGCCCATTTCAATGCATCCTTAGCTCCATCATACTCCTTATCAGTGAGCATTTTTTCTCTAATTAACCAAGCTAAGGCTCTACGGCTTGCATCATATTCAACAGGAAGGGTTATAAAACTAAAAACCGTTGCAATGGCCATAAGACCAAGTCCTAGAAGAGCTACAAGAAAACCTAAGGAGCTTCCTGCGCCAAAAGAAAGGGCAATACCAATAATCACTAT
>JAAZVG010000168.1 GCA_018623655.1 Flavobacteriaceae bacterium | reverse complement strand
GTGTTGGCCAGATCAATGATGTTGATTCCGCCCGTTTTTTGATGCGAGCTCATGGCAAAAGGATCCTCTGTTTCTCGAATGAGTACCTTCATCCAGGGTGCAGGATAAAAGATTCCATTTCCGGATGAGTAGGCTTGTGAAAACAACTCTGTCATTCCGTATTCAGAATGGATTGTTTTAAGTTCGAAAGCTGTTTTTAGCTTTTGATGCACCTCTTCTCGAATTATTTCTTTGCGCCTTCCCTTCATTCCGCCCGTTTCCATAACAATCGTATTTTTTAAGGCCATAGGATTGCTTTCTGCCCAATCCAATAGTGCGTATGTTACCCCAATTACTAGTTTTTTTTGATCGTTACCTAGTAACTCGGATAGCTGCTGATAACCGAGTTTGTAATGACCTGATCCTGGCTTCGCTTTCTTTATCAAGTAGTCGACCATATAAATTAGTGATGAATAGGTCTGCTCCCTGTAAGAGGGAAGAAGGGCCACTAATACTAAGTCAGAAATCGGGCCATAGGTTCTTTCGAAAAAGGTCAGAAAACTCTGCTTGTATCCTTCAAGTGACTGATAATAGTGTTTGCTTTTATTTGACTGGGCCGTCGTTCCAGAGCTCATGAAGTAACCGTCTTCTTTTAATGCTTTATGAAAGACCTTATGACTCTTAAAAAATGAGATAGGAAGAAAGGGTATTTCAATCAGCGAAAAGACGTTTCTAGGACCTTTTCCTATCAATTGACAGTAGCTTCTATAAACTTCGACATTCTGATACTGATCCTTAAAAAGACATAAGGCATTCTCCTCAAAATTGCTTTCGGTTATAGATATGAATTTAGCTTGTGCCATTCCTATTAAAAGTGAACCAAAGGTAATTAGAATCGTTCGTTTTTCGTTTAAGTCGTATAGAACAAGGGTTATCTGAAGAATACTTCACGCGCCTTAAAGATTAATTAACATGTAGGAACAAAAACCTTAACCTTTTTAAGGATTTATATACCGAAAGTTAACCTTGATCTAAAATGATGCTGGAGATCGCCATGTAGTTTTGAGAAAAATTTTAAAATCCTCGAAAATGAAAAAATCCATCTTTGCTTTTGCTTTATCAGGAGCAATGTTAATTTCTTCTTGTCAACAAGAAGTCGTTATCGACGATGCTCAGTTACAGGCAATCGTTGACGCTGCTGTTGCTGCTGCACTAGCTAACTATCCTAACACTGAAGAAATCGCTGAGGCTGCTGCCGCTGCCGCCACCGCTGCTGTTGCAAATGGACTTGGTGATATTGATTCAGCAATTCAAGATGCCCTTGATGCAGCTGCAGCATTAACTAACCCTTCTATTGTGAGAATAGGTACAGGTGGTGTAACCGAAATTACCTCGGATACTGTTTGGTCTAATGATAAAATATGGCTAATGGATGGTAAAATTGTTGTTCAAGAAGGAGCAACATTAACTATTGAAGAAGGGACAATCGTAAAAGGCTCTACGGGTACAGGTTCGAATGCTACTGTCTTAGTAATTGCCAAGGGAGGAAAGATAAATGCCGTAGGTACTGCAGAAAGGCCAATTATTTTTACTGATGCAAATGATCAGATTGTCTATGCGAACGGAACTACTTCACCCAATAGATCGTTATCGGACAAAGGTTTGTGGGGGTCGATCATCCTATTAGGTAATGGTATTGTTGGTGCTGCGAATGGCGAAGCAAATATCGAGGGAGTTGTTTCAGGTTACGAGTTTACTAAGTATGGTGGATCGAACAATGCTGATAATTCAGGTGTTATGAAATATGTTTCTATTCGTCACACCGGAACTGCGGTTTCGCCGGGTAATGAGCTTCAAGGTCTTACCATGGGAGGTGTAGGTTCAGGAACAATCATTGAGAATATAGAACTAATAGGATCTGAGGATGATGGTATCGAGATCTTTGGTGGTGCGGTGAACGTGACTAATCTTTTAATAGCTAACTTCGATGATGATGGTATCGATTTAGACCAGGCTTATGCTGGCACTATTTCAAATGCCGTTGTTATTCTAGCTTCAGGTTCAGATACTGCATTCGAAATTGATGGCACTGAAGAGCCGAATGGTGCTATCGTTGGGAAATACACCCTTCAGAATGTATCGGTTTATGGTCGTTCAGATGCAGCTAAGTTTGACACTTTTGGTAACTGGAAATCAGATGCTACTGGATTCAATGACAACATCATATATATTGATTTTCCATCGGGATCAACCTTAGGAGGTATCGATGCCGACACTTATGATGGCGTAGGTACTTCAGCGGTTGAAGGAAAATTAAACTTTAGAGATTTTGTAGCGGTCACCTCTGATTCTAAAACAGATGTAGTTGCAGGTCAAGTAGAAGAAGCATCTGCTACTTGGATTTCTGTTAGTTCAACGCGCCCTTCAGGAAAAGGTGCTGATGAAACAGTATTTGCTTGGACACAATTCTTCAACTAAACCCATTAGACTTAATAGTATTTTAAGTAAATAGCCCTGCTTTGCCGGGGCTATTTTTCCAATTCACACGATACTTTATGAAAAACTTTTCTTTTTTTGTTTTAGTCTTTATCACTTCAATAAGTTTTGGGCAGTCTGTGATTACTGGTACCATTATCGATGGAGATTTTAATGAACCATTAGCTTTCGCAAACGTAGTATTGCGTGAACAAGGCTCGACTGAAACGGTTTCAGGAGCTATCACCGATTTTGAGGGAAAATACGTTTTCGAAGTGAATGGTCCTGGTCCTTATGAAATTGAATTTTCTTATCTGGGATATGAAACCAAGGTAGTAAGTGAGATTAAAACCAAAGAGGGAGATGAGGTCGAGGTTAGTATTGTTCTTAATCCCTTAGCTAATGCACTTGAAGAAGTAGTAGTGACTACAACGGTACGTAAAAATAATGAGGCTTCAGTTCTTGCGATTCAAAAGGGTGCAGTCACCATGCTTGACGGTCTCTCGGCTCAGACCATGAAAAAATCGGGTGACGGAAACGTAGCTACGGCTATTAAACGTATTCCCGGTGTTTCGGTTCAAGGTGGAAAATTCGTTT
>JAAZVG010000045.1 GCA_018623655.1 Flavobacteriaceae bacterium | reverse complement strand
CTTATCTGACTCGATATGGGGTCGAAGCTTATTATAAATCACTATGGCAATATTCTCGGCGGTCGGATTCATTTCTTTAAATTCAGGAACTTCAAGGTTTAAATTCTTGTGATCGAAAGTATTTTCTACCTCTGATTTAATTAAATCCTTCAGAATCTTCATATCCATAACATAACCCGTAACAGGATCAATTGCTCCAGTAACACTAACAACCAATTCGTAATTGTGACCATGATAGTTCGGGTTATTACACAAACCAAATATCTCCTGATTTTTTTCAAATGACCAATCAGCACGATACAGTCGATGCGCAGCATTAAAATGGGCTAGTCTACTTACTTTTACTCTCATGACTATTTAGTTATAAATTCGACAAAACGATCAAATATGATCTTGAACCAAGCAGTGTACTTTTGAGGATTATCTATAATATCTTTTTCTAGAACTTCCATATCAATCCATTTCCAAGAAGCTACCTCTTGAGGATTAATAGTAGGCTCCCCATTATAATAACCCAGCATCACATGATCAAGTTCATGCTCAGTGAGACCATTATCGAATTCAGCTTTATAAATAAAATGAAATTTTTCATCAAGATCGACTTCAAAACCCATTTCCTCTCGTAGCCTACGCTTTCCAGCTTCAATATTAGACTCCCCTAATCGCTGATGACTGCAGCAAGTATTTGTCCAAAGAAGAGGTGAATGATATTTATGCGCAGCACGTTGTTGAAGCATGAGCTCTCCACTGTCGTTGAAGATAAAAACAGAGAAGGCGCGATGAAGCACGGCCTTTTCGTGAGCCTCGATTTTTTCCATGGTACCCAGTTCATGATCTTCAGCATCTACCAATATTACATGTTCCTTTTTCATCTTATAAAATTACTCAATTCTAATTCGAAAGCAACAAAATGACTACACTGAAAATATGGCTATTTTTGCGGTTTTATTGCTTATTATGTTTATCGCGAAAGAAATTAATAAACGTAGAACGTTTGGAATTATTTCCCACCCAGATGCTGGGAAAACTACCCTCACCGAGAAACTTCTACTTTTCGGAGGGGCCATTCAAGAAGCTGGAGCTGTAAAGAATAATAAAATCAAGAAATCAGCCACTAGTGACTTTATGGACATAGAGCGTCAGAGAGGTATTTCGGTAGCCACTTCTGTACTTGCTTTCGAGTATCGCGATAAGAAAATTAATATTCTAGATACTCCAGGTCACAAAGATTTTGCGGAAGATACTTATCGAACACTTACGGCAGTAGATAGTGTAATTGTAGTAATCGATGTCGCTAAAGGGGTTGAGGAACAGACTGAAAAACTAGTTTCAGTATGTAGGATGAGAAATATCCCCATGATCGTGTTTATCAATAAACTAGATCGCGAGGGAAAAGATGCATTCGATCTGCTTGATGAAGTTGAGCAAAAATTAGGATTAGCAATTACACCACTTAGTTTTCCAATCGGAATGGGCTATGACTTTAAAGGAATCTATAATCTATATGAGAGAAACCTTAACCTGTTTGACGGCAGTAACAAGACACATGTTTCTAAGACTACGGCAATTGAAGAGATACAGAGTGAGCAACTCGACCAGTTGGTAGGCTCTAATGCCGCAGATACCTTAAGAGAGAATCTTGAGCTCGTTGAAGGGGTGTACCCAGATTTTGATCGCAAAGCTTATTTAGAAGGCACTCAACAACCGGTATTTTTCGGCTCAGCATTAAATAATTTTGGAGTAAGAGAATTACTTGATTGTTTCATTGACATTGCCCCTGCTCCGCGCCCAAAAGCTGCAGAAGAAAGAGTGGTAAATCCTGAAGAGGAAGAGTTTAGTGGATTTGTGTTTAAGATTCATGCCAATATGGATCCGAAACATCGAGATCGACTAGCATTTGTCAAAATTGTTTCGGGTATTTTCGAGCGCAATAAACCTTATTTACACGTTAGACATCAAAAGAAACTAAAGTTTTCGAGTCCTAACACCTTTTTCGCTGAACGTAAAGAAATCGTTGATACATCCTATCCTGGTGATATCGTTGGTCTACACGATACGGGAAACTTTAAAATAGGTGATACGCTAACATCGGGTGAGAATTTGAACTACCGAGGTATCCCTAGCTTTTCACCTGAACACTTCAGATACATTAATAATGCAGATCCGATGAAGGCCAAACAGCTATTCAAAGGGATTGATCAATTAATGGATGAAGGGGTAGCACAACTATTTACCCTAGATATTAACGGAAGAAAAATTATTGGTACTGTTGGTGCGCTTCAATACGAGGTCATTCAATATCGTTTAGAGCACGAATACGGTGCTAAGTGCACCTATGAGAATTTCCCTATTCACAAAGCTTGTTGGATAGATACAGATAACCCTAATAGCGAGGAATTCAAAGACTTCAAACGAGTGAAGCAAAAATTCCTAGCACGAGATAAATCAAACCAACTTGTATTTTTAGCAGACTCAGCCTTTTCTCTCCAAATGGCCCAGCAGAAATATCCAAGTATTCGATTTCACCTCACCTCAGAGTTTAAATAATAAGAGGCGCCTTTTGGCGCCTCTTATTATGCTTCTCCCATTTTACCAAAATTGATCGGTATAGTGGGCTGTTGATATTCTTTTATTTCTCCATGTGCTGCCTCAAAATTAGCTATGTTGTTTTGCAACGCTTTAACTAACTTTTTAGCATGTTCGGGAGTTAGGATAACACGACTTTTAACTTTAGCCTTCGGAGTGGCCGGCATAATACTGACAAAATCTACGACAAACTCTGATGCAGAGTGATTAATTACCGCCAAGTTAGAATAAATCCCCTCAGCGGTTTTTTCATCGATTTCTACGTTTATGCTCTGGTCCTTCTCTGACATAAGCTTAAATATTGATAGCGTCTTCGTCTACTAATGTGGGAGTAGATTGACCAGCCTCATACTCATCTTTAGACCCTACGATAATTTGATCGTAATCTCTAAGACCAGTACCTGCAGGAATCTTATGACCAACGATCACGTTCTCCTTCAGACCTTCTAATCCATCTACCTTGCCATTTACTGCAGCTTCGTTAAGAACCTTAGTAGTTTCCTGGAACGATGCGGCTGATATAAATGACTTCGTCTGTAATGAAGCTCTCGTGATACCCTGAAGAATTGGAGTTGCTGTAGCTGCAATCGCTTCACGAGCACTAACTAGCGTTTTATCTTGACGCTTCAACAAGGAGTTTTCATCTCTTAATTGACGCACCGAGACGAGCTGACCAGCCTTGAGATTCTCAGACTCACCAGCATCCTCTACTACCTTCATTCCGAAAATAGCATCATTCTCTTTGATGAATTCATCCTTGTGTACTAATTGTCCTTCAAGGAATAAAGTATCTCCAGCATCAACAATTTCTACTTTACGCATCATCTGACGAACCACTACCTCAAAATGCTTATCATTAATCTTAACCCCTTGCAGTCGGTAAACTTCTTGAATCTCGTTCACCAGATACTGCTGAACTGCAGATGGACCTTTAATGGAAAGAATGTCATTTGGCGTAATCGAACCATCAGATAAAGGCATACCCGCTTTAACGAAGTCATTCTCTTGAACAAGAATCTGATTAGACAACTTAATAAGGTACTTACGTACATCACCAAGTTTAGATTCTACGATAATCTCACGGTTACCACGCTTGATTTTACCGAAAGACACCACACCGTCGATTTCAGAAACAACCGCTGGATTTGAAGGATTTCTTGCCTCGAATAACTCGGTTACTCGTGGTAGACCTCCCGTAATATCTCCAGCTTTAGCTGATTTACGAGGAATCTTAACTAGGATCTTACCTTCCTTGATTGAATCACCTTCATTTACGATTAGGTGAGAACCAACAGGTAGGTTGTATGATCTAAGTACGTTTCCTTTCTTATCATTAATAAGAAGCGTAGGGATTAATTTCTTATTTCTAGATTCAGAAATAACTTTCTCCTGGAAACCAGTCTGTTCATCGATTTCGACTTGATAGGTTACCCCTTGCTCAATATTTTCGAAAGCGACAGTACCTGTAAATTCAGAAATAATTACTCCATTATATGGATCCCACTGACATAGTACATCACCTTTCTTAATCTTAGCGCCGTTTTTAACAAATACTTGAGAACCGTAAGGTAGGTTATGTGTACTTAGTACAGCACCCGTTTTAGGTTCAACAAGTTTGAATTCAGCGGTTCTAGAAATAATGATATTCGCTTTCTCTCCTTCAGCGTTTTCACCTTGAACAATACGTAAGTCTTCAATCTCGGCAACACCGTCGAACTTAGCGATTAGTTGATTTTCTTCAGAGACGTTTCCTGCAATACCCCCTACGTGGAACGTACGCAGTGTAAGCTGGGTTCCAGGCTCTCCAATCGATTGAGCAGCTACTACTCCAACAGATTCACCCTTCTGAACCGGTTTATTCGTTGCAAGATTTCTACCATAACACTTCTCACAAATACCTTTCTCAGCTTCACAAGTAAGTGCCGATCTAACTTCTACACGATCAAGAGCTGTAGCATTAATTTTCTCTACTTCAGCCGCCTCGATATATCCACCTGCCTCAACAATTACGTCTCCGGTTAATGGATCAACAATATCGTTAAGAGCTACGCGTCCAAGGATACGCTCACCAAGAGTTTCAACGATTTCTTCATTTTTCTTTAATGCTTCAACCTCAACACCTCTTAGTGTACCACAATCTTCTGTTGTAATAATAACGTCTTGCGCAACGTCCACGAGTCGACGAGTTAAGTAACCAGCATCGGCAGTTTTCAGTGCGGTATCCGCAAGACCTTTACGAGCACCGTGAGTTGAGATAAAATACTCAAGAATTGAAAGTCCTTCTTTAAAGTTTGAAAGAATTGGGTTTTCAATGATCTCACCACCACCAGCAGTCGACTTCTTAGGCTTAGCCATAAGACCACGCATACCGGTTAGCTGACGAATCTGCTCTTTAGATCCACGGGCACCAGAATCAAGCATCATATATACCGAGTTAAACCCTTGCTGATCTTCGCGAATACGCTTCATAGCAAGTTCGGTAAGCATTGCATTTGTTGATGTCCAAACGTCGATCACCTGGTTGTAACGCTCATTATTAGTAATAAGTCCCATGTTATAGTTACCTATGATACCATCAACCTGGGCATTAGCCTCTTCAATCATCTTGATTTTTTCAGCAGGAATAATAATATCTCCTAAGCTGAATGAAAGACCACCTTTGAAAGCGAACTCATAACCCATCTGCTTAATACGATCTAGGAATTCTGCGGTTCTAGGAACATCAGTTACTTCAAGGATACGTCCGATAATATCACGAAGTGCTTTCTTATTCAATACTTGATTAATGAAACCAGCTTCTTCAGGAACTACGTTATTAAATAATACACGTCCCACAGTCGTTTCAATGATTTGAGGTACTAACTCACCTACCTCATTGAAATCCTTAACACGAATCTTAATTGCGGCATTTAGGTTTACTCTTTTCTCATTGAAAGCGATAACTACCTCTTCAGATGAGTAGAAGGTTAAACCTTCACCTTGAACAGGAACCTCTGGAGTAGAACGTCTTTCTTTAGTCATATAATATAGACCAAGTACCATGTCTTGAGAAGGTACGGTAATTGGTGAACCATTGGCGGGATTTAGGATGTTCTGAGAAGCCAACATTAATAATTGCGCCTCTAGAATAGCTTCTGGACCCAAGGGTAAGTGAACCGCCATCTGATCCCCATCAAAGTCAGCGTTGAATGCTGTACATGCTAGGGGGTGAAGACGAATCGCTTTACCTTCGATTAATTTAGGTTGAAAAGCCTGGATACCTAAACGGTGAAGTGTAGGGGCACGGTTAAGGAGAACTGGGTGACCTTTGATCACGTTCTCTAAGATGTCCCAAACTACAGGTTCTTTTTTATCGATAATCTTCTTCGCTGATTTAACGGTCTTAACAATACCGCGCTCAATCAGTTTACGAATGATGAAAGGCTTGTATAGCTCGGCAGCCATATCTTTAGGTAAACCACACTCAAATAATTTTAAGTCTGGACCAACAACAATAACCGAACGAGCCGAATAATCTACACGCTTACCTAATAAGTTTTGACGAAAACGACCTTGCTTACCTTTCAATGAATCAGAAAGTGATTTAAGCGGACGGTTTGATTCTGTCTTAACTGCAGAAGCTTTACGTGTGTTATCAAATAATGAATCAACAGCCTCTTGAAGCATACGCTTCTCATTTCTTAAGATTACTTCAGGAGCTTTAATCTCGATGAGTCTCTTAAGACGGTTGTTACGAATAATTACTCGTCTGTATAAATCATTTAAATCTGAGGTAGCAAAACGACCTCCATCTAGTGGTACAAGCGGACGTAATTCTGGTGGAATTACAGGAACCACTTTCATGATCATCCATTCCGGCTTATTCTCACGATTAGCCTGAGACTCACGGAAAGACTCAACAACCTGTAGACGCTTTAACGCCTCAGTCTTACGTTGCTTAGAAGTCTCGGTGTTTGCCTTATGGCGTAATTCATAAGATAACGTCTCTAAATCAATACGTTGAAGTAATTCGATCAAACATTCGGCACCCATCTTTGCGATGAATTTGTTTGGATCTGAATCTTCTAGATATTGGTTCTCTTGTGGAAGCTCATCAACAATGTTTAGGTACTCCTCTTCAGTTAAGAAGTCTAGCATCTGAAGATCTTCACCTTCGGGCCCCTTGGCAATACCTGGTTGAATAACTACATAGCGCTCGTAGTAGATGATCATGTCAAGTTTCTTCGAAGGAAGCCCAAGAAGATAACCTAGCTTATTCGGTAATGAACGGAAATACCAAATATGAGCAACAGGAACTACAAGTGAAATATGTCCAACGCGATCGCGACGAACTTTCTTTTCAGTAACCTCAACACCACATCGATCACAAACGATACCGCGATAACGGATGCGCTTATACTTGCCACAAGCACACTCATAATCTTTGACAGGACCGAAGATACGTTCGCAAAAAAGACCATCTCTTTCAGGCTTGTGTGTACGGTAATTAATCGTTTCAGGCTTCAACACCTCTCCTCGAGATGCCCCTAGGATAGATTCTGGTGAAGCGAGACCAATCGAAATCTTATTAAATCTTTGCTCAGTTGTATCGTTAACTCTAGCCATAATAACGTAAAGCTTTGTTTAATTAATGTTTAGAATTATTCTTCGAGACGAATATCGAGTCCTAATCCTTTTAATTCGTGCATAAGAACATTGAATGATTCAGGTAAACCAGGCTCTGGCATAGTCTCCCCTTTCACAATCGCTTCATAGGTCTTAGCACGACCTACTACGTCATCCGATTTAACGGTTAAGATTTCTCTTAGCGTAGAAGAAGCTCCATAAGCTTCAAGTGCCCACACTTCCATTTCACCGAAACGCTGACCTCCAAACTGTGCTTTACCACCAAGTGGTTGCTGGGTAATCAGAGAGTAAGGTCCGATTGAACGTGCATGCATCTTATCATCAACCATGTGGCCTAGTTTAAGCATGTAAATCACACCAACGGTTGCTGGTTGATCAAAACGCTCTCCAGTTCCGCCATCGTATAGATAAGTGTGTCCATATCTCGGGATGCCTGCTTCATCTGTTAGATTACTGATTTGATCAATATTCGCTCCATCAAAGATTGGTGTAGCGTATTTCTGACCAAGTTTCTGACCTGCCCAACCAAGAACAGTCTCGTAAATCTGACCAATGTTCATACGTGAAGGTACCCCTAGTGGGTTAAGAACAATATCTACTGGTGTTCCGTCTTCTAAGAAAGGCATATCCTCATCGCGAACAATACGCGCTACGATCCCTTTATTACCGTGACGACCCGCCATCTTATCACCAACTTTAAGCTTACGCTTTTTAGCGATATATACCTTTGCGAGCTTCATGATACCTGCTGGTAACTCATCACCAACCGATATGGTAAACTTATCTCTTCTCAGGTTTCCTTGAAGATCGTTTAGTTTAATCTTGTAATTGTGTAATAAATCTGCAACTAAAGCATTTACAGGCTCATCAACTGTCCAACTTCCACCTACAAGGTGTGCAAAGTCTTCTACCGCGTGAAGCATCTTAAGTGTGTACTTCTTACCTTTCGGAAGTACCTCCTCACCTAGATCATTAATTACTCCTTGAGAAGTCTTACCGTTAACAATAGTGAATAATTTCTCTACCAAACGATCTTTCAACTCTTGGAATTTAGCTTCGTACTCAAGTTCTAATGCTTGAATCGCGTCTTTTTCTTCTGAACGCTTACGCTTATCCTTAACACTTCTCGCAAACAACTTCTTATCAATTACTACACCTCTAAGCGATGGCGAAGCTTTTAATGAAGCATCTTTTACATCTCCAGCCTTATCGCCAAAGATTGCACGAAGAAGTTTTTCTTCTGGAGTTGGGTCAGACTCTCCTTTTGGAGTAATTTTCCCGATCAGAATATCACCAGGTTTAACCTCTGCTCCAATACGGATCATTCCGTTTTCATCAAGATCTTTAGTGGCCTCTTCAGAAACATTCGGAATGTCGTTGGTAAGTTCTTCAGCTCCAAGTTTTGTATCTCTAACCTCAAGTGCGTATTCATCTACATGGATTGAGGTAAAAATATCTTCACGCACTACACGCTCAGAAATTACAATCGCATCCTCGAAATTATATCCTTTCCAAGGCATGAAAGCCACCTTCATATTTCTACCTAAGGCGAGTTCTCCCTTTTCAGTTGCATAACCCTCGCAAAGCACTTGTCCCTTTGAGACGCGATCTCCACGAGATACGATTGGTTTAAGGTTTATACTTGAACCTTGGTTTGTTTTTCTGAATTTGATCAGATTATATTCCTTCTCATCTTCATCAAAAGAAACTAGACGCTCTTGGTCTGATTTCGTGTATTTAATAACAATACGTTCAGCATCTACGTATTCAACGACACCCTCTCCTTCTGCATTAATGAGAACTCTAGAATCTTTAGCAACCTGACGTTCTAAGCCCGTTCCAACAATTGGAGCCTCAGGACGCAATAAAGGTACTGCCTGACGCATCATGTTTGATCCCATCAGTGCACGGTTAGCATCATCATGCTCTAAGAATGGAATAAGGGATGCTGAAATAGAGGCAATCTGATTCGGTGCAACATCGGTATAATGAATTTCATCTGGAGAAACCACGGGGAAGTCACCTTCCATACGCGCAATAACTTTCTCAGATTCTATAGTACCATCCGCTTTCATTGGGATGTTTGCCTGTGCGATGAGACGTTCTTCCTCTTCTTCTGCACTTAAATAAGTGAATCCCGAAAGGTCAACTTTACCTTTTTTAACTTTACGGTAAGGGGTTTCTAGGAATCCCATGGTATTCACCTTCGAGAATACAGACATTGACGAAATAAGTCCAATATTAGGTCCTTCAGGAGTCTCGATCGGACACAATCTACCATAATGTGTATAGTGTACGTCACGAACCTCAAATCCAGCACGTTCACGCGATAGACCTCCTGGTCCTAAAGCAGATAACCTGCGTTTGTGAGTAATCTCAGCAAGCGGATTTGTTTGATCCATAAACTGAGAAAGTTGATTCGTTCCAAAAAACGAGTTAATTACAGAAGAAAGGGTCTTAGCGTTAATAAGATCGATAGGTGTAAATACCTCATTATCTCTAACATTCATTCGCTCTCGTATCGTTCTGGCCATACGAGCTAGACCTACACCAAACTGCTGTGATAATTGCTCTCCAACCGTTCTAACACGGCGGTTAGATAAGTGATCAATATCATCAATCTCGGCTTTTGAATTTATTAGCTCGATCAGATATTTGATGATGGTAATAATATCTTCTTTAGTTAGAACTTGCTTATCCATCTCGATATCAAGGCCTAACTTTTTATTCATTCTATAACGACCAACTTCCCCAAGGTTATAACGCTGATCTGAGAAGAATAGTTTATCGATAATACCACGAGCAGTCTCCTCATCGGGTGGCTCAGCATTTCTCAATTGACGATATACGTGCTCAACCGCTTCTTTTTCAGAGTTTGTTGGATCTTTTTGAAGGGTGTTGTGGATAATTGCATAGTCCGCTGATTCTAGATCTTCTTTGTGCAGCAAAACTGTTTTGGCATTTGCATCCACGATT
>JAAZVG010000167.1 GCA_018623655.1 Flavobacteriaceae bacterium | reverse complement strand
GCCGCTACTATCCCATCATTCGGAAATGATTCCAATGACTCGAATTGACTCTGTAGTAATGCGCTAGGCATAAAGTGCCCATCTCTTTGTTCTAATCTACTAGAAATCAAATCAAAACTACCTTCTATTAAATAAAACCGAAGAGATCCGTAGCTGGCAAGTAGTTCTCGATACTGACGCTTTAATGCAGAGCAAGCGAGAATTGCAGTACTATTTTTATAGGGAGAAACTATTTTCTCGCCAAGTTCAATTAGCCAAGGATACCGATCGGTATCATCAAGAGCTATTCCCGACTTCATCTTTTGGATATTTGAAAGTGGATGAAAATCGTCCGCATCGAAAAATCGGCATCCTAAATGATTAGCAAAAGCCTTACCAAGTGATGTCTTACCCGATCCTGATACCCCAAATAATACATAAATCATTAGAGGGCGATATAAAAGATATAACTCATCCAAAGAACAAGAGCTAGCTTCAAAAAGGAACCGGCTAATACACCGATTAAAGAACCATAAGCCGCTCTAAGTGCGAGTTTAATTTCTGATTTCTGAATGTATAATTCTGCCGCGAAGGCACCTAAAAAAGGGCCAAAAATAAAACCAAAAGGAGGAAAAAATAATAGTCCTATAACCAGCCCAACAAAGGTTCCTATTACTCCAGCGCGAGAACCTCCATATTTCTTTGTAGCATAAACCGGGATGATGTTATCGATTAAAGACACTGTTATAGCTAGCGCTCCAAAGATCCAAAGCCATCGATTAGAAAGTTCATTTCCGTCAGTAAACTTTAAAACTAATAAAGCGAAATAGGCTATAATCGGTCCCGGTATCACCGGAACGAAGCATCCTACGATACCCACAATTAAAAGAAGGCTTCCGAGAATAACAAACAGTAAATCCATAGCTCTAATGTACGCAAACAAGTCAATAATAGTGGATTTTTTAAAAATATAGTACTTTGTATTGCATAGTACTATATATTTCATAAATTTGCAGCAGAATACGATCTAAATGAAGGTAGAAAACACCAAACAACAAATGAGAAAAGGGATTCTCGAATTCTGTATTCTCTCCATTCTGAAAGACAGAGATCTTTACGCCTCTGAAATTCTAAAACGGCTAAAAGAGGCTCAACTCTTAGTGGTAGAAGGAACGCTGTATCCACTTCTCACAAGACTTAAAAACGCTGATTTGCTTCAATATCGTTGGGAAGAGTCTAGCAGTGGTCCCCCTCGAAAATACTACACACTTACAGAAAAAGGAGTAAAATTTCTAGATGAGTTAAAGTCAACTTGGGAAGAATTACAACATGCAATCAATCAAGTAACACAATCATAAAATGAAAAAAACAATCAATATCAATCTTGCCGGCTTTGTCTTTTATATCGATGAAGACGCCTATGAAACCTTACAGAAATACCTAAACAATATTCGCACCTACTTAGGCAATACCGAAGGCAAAGAGGAAATTATCGATGACATCGAAAGTCGTATAGCAGAATTATTTTCAGAAAAGCAAAAGCAAGTAATTACTCTTGTAGAGGTCAATGAAATCATCGAGGTAATGGGTCAACCCGAAGATTATATGACTGAGGAAGAATTCGAAGAAACAACCTTTCAACAACCTAATAAACGATTGTTTCGCGATCCTGACAATACCGTTTTAGGAGGAGTTTGTTCAGGTGTTGGACACTACTTGAAAATCGATGCGGTTTGGATTCGATTGATTTTTTTAGCAATGCTATGGAGCGGACTATCTATCCTTTTTTACTTCGTTCTTTGGGCAATTATTCCAAAAGCCGAAACCACGGCACAGAAACTAGAAATGAAAGGTAAAGCAGCGACTCTCAGCAATATTGAAGATTATGTTCGCAAAGGCTATGAAAATGTAAAGGATGACTTCAAAAACGTAGACTTCAAGGGTGCCGGGGAAAAAGCAAAACGAGGAGCTAGCGGATTTTTCGCTTTCTTAGGCGAATTAATCTCCAAATTATTTTCTGCTTTAGGAAAGATATTAAGTTTTATAGCCAGCATTCTGGGAAAGCTTTTAGGCGTCATCATTCTTGTGATAACGGTGGCGCTTATCATCGTCTTAACAATTAGTTTTATAATCGGTTCATTTATCGATATTAATATTGGGAATGATATTCTGGTTCTGCCCGGGTTCGAGTTTATCGGGCCTGATTGGGGAGGGCCATTTCATCCAATTTGGTATCACATTAGCATGATGTTAACCTTTGGTATACCCGCGTTTAGTTTATTATTATTTGCTCTTCAATTACTTTTTAAAAATATGGGGCGTCTTAGCGGAGGTGTAAAAATCGGACTCTTAGCAGTATGGATGATCAGCCTAGTAGGTTTTATCATCCTTAGTTTAACCCAACTCTAAAAAAGCTAAAGTCTCGAAGCTTTTACGGCCTTTGCATTTTTCTCGGCAATGACAAGTTCTAGTGGCCTTCCACTTATATGACTCTCTAACCACGAAAGAATATCTAAATATAAGAAAGATCTTCGTTCATAATAATCCTCTTCAAGGGGCTTTAACTCATCGTATAGTTCCTTAAACTTCAACTTTAAGTCTTGCGGATACACACTCCCTAAATTTCGTATGAATTGAATGAGTAAGCGCTGCACCTCATGTAAATCATTCATGCGAATTAGAAAGCGGTAAGAGGTTAAAAGTAGTTCATCAAGATTAGCATCATTTCCTGACTCAAAGTGAGCAATGACATTGAGTATTCTAGAAAAACACAATAGATCTTCACGCATGCTGAGCGAACGATTTTCAATAACGGGCTTTAAATAATCAATACATCGATTATAGGCTCCTGCGCCAAAACAAAGCGAGGCAATCTTATAATGCAGCATCATGATATGGTGGTCATCAATTTGGTGTTTATAGGTATCGATACCACTAAAAATTTCCTCGATATCATTCAATCCATTTCGAAAATCTCCTTGTAAAAAATGAAGATTTAGTCTATTGTTTCCGAGATATAAAAAGGCAAGTGCCTTGGTGTTCGTGTTTTGTGGAAAATAATCAGAATTTATTCGGTCTCTTAATGCGACAATGGTCTGTCGAAAACGCTCAGGATGTCGAAGAAG
>JAAZVG010000044.1 GCA_018623655.1 Flavobacteriaceae bacterium | reverse complement strand
CAGTGATGTATTTTAAACAAACCCGCACGGTATATTTGTTACCCATTATCTGGGCATTCTACGGTATATATGCTAAACACGTAGGAGTATTTCAAGGACAATTTTCTTTAGTTATCACGGCAGTTACACTTTCAATTGCAGCACTTATACTTTCAATTATTATCAAAAATCGAGATCGAATCCAATTGCTAAAACGATGAACTCAAGAATCATTTAATTAGAGATGTTTGATTTTATCACTGAAGCGTTTATATAGTTCTTCATTACTGAAACCATCAATGTTTTGACTGTGATAAATGGGTAGTTTGACACCCTCCTTGTACGCCTTTTTCATTGCCTCTGTAGCAATCAGATTGACCAGAAAACATCCGGCTAGTGTTGAAGCCGGCCCTGTAAGGTCTTCTCCTATTTTTAATAAGCCATCACCGCTAGGTACTTTATTGTCTAATACCAGATCTGCAATTTCATAAAGCTTGGGTTGATGTGAAATTCTTGAGGGGTAGCGTTTAGACTGTTCTAAAGATGTAATCGCAATGACTTTATTCCCATTTTTTTTAGCCAATTGAGCCATCTCAATTGGCATCGCATTACGACCAGAATTAGAAATAATGACGAATAAGTCTTTTTTTGCGATTTGATGCTGATCCCATATTACTTTTGAAAATCCACTTATACGCTCTATTTCTGCTGATCTTCTTGCCCCTTCTGAGGTCATTACTGTAGAATCGAGTATAGCATTGACATTAGCTAGTCCACCTGCTCGAACAAATAGTTCTAAACCAATCATATGTGAATGGCCTGTGCCAAATGTGTGAATTATAGATTCATTAGTGAGGGTTTCAGTGAACCAAACAATCGCCTGTTTTAAGGTCTTTTTATTGGAGTCAACAATAGAATCAAAAAGATGATTTACTGCTGTGTGATAGGAGTAAGACATAAATTGATCATATTTAGTAGGTTCTAGAGTATATCGATTTACCACCTCTGCCATTAGGATCAAACATCCTCACATTAATTTTTTGTTTGGATGTTGATTTAACAGGAATTGAAAATATCGAATCAGTAATATATGATTCTCGATGATTTTGATTGTAATGTACACTCAGACCTGGAAAGTAGGAACGAACATGCCAATTTCCGTCGATAAGTTTCACTCCAGGTTTCGGTAGATGATAAGTCATTGAAGGATACCGATAGCTAATTAAAGGCAGTAACCGCTGTCCCAAACTATTACTGAAAATATTCCAGTCTTTTAAACTTATTTCCTTTTGCTTCTTAAGGTCAGTCAACTTATGCCATTTAGGTGAACTAGCCCATGCTCTTTCTGCGAAAACAATAAGATTTGGTAACAATAACTCATCAAGGATATGCTCGTTTATGGCAGTTTCAGTCCAAAGTTGTCCTTGTATTCCAAGAAAGTTACTTCGATTCATTGGATCCAGTTTCACTCTGTCATTTATGTATGATGAAGTTAACCCATGTTTTTCTGTTAGTGCTAAATTGGAGAAAACATTGATCGGATCTATGGCCCAGGCATCGTAATAATCGACATATCCAGACCAGTTTAATCCGAAATTTTCTATATCTGCATCATCGGTCATATCAAAATAGAATGCCGATGAATTGCTCATTATAGGAGTAAAACCCGCATTGGCCATTTTGTAAATCATATCTTCGCGACCTTCTCCCCAACTGGTATTCCATACAAACGGAACAACTTCATAATCTAAAGTTTCTGATGAGATTTGTGTCTCTCCTTGACTTTTCTCTGAGTGGTCGAGTAAAATATCTTCCCACCCCACCATAGTAATTCCTTTGCTGTCAAAAAGTTGTTTTAAACGCTTAAGATGAGTAGTGTAGAGATTGGATACTGAAGAAATATTTTCCGCATTTTCTTCAAAATATGAGATACAAGCAGGAGATCTCTGCCATGCACCATAGGGGACTTCATCAGCCCCTATACTAAACATCTTGAGAGGTACTTTTGAATTTTTAAAATTCTGTTCTACCGAAGAAACTACTTTCTCGTAAAATGTGTAGGCACTTTCCAAACAAATACATGCGATATTATCGTTATAGTTTTGTGCAGACCTGTAGCTACTTTTATCTTGAAAATCAGTTAATAGGAATTCTTGTGCTTTTTCAGTTTCCCCTTCTTTCATGTAATGATGAAAACGACTTTCCATTGCTTTCACTGCCGCCCTTGCATGAGAAGGAAAACTAATCTGTGGAATTACACTAACATTTCTCACTTGTGCATAGGTTAGAAGTTCTTCAAATTCTGATGAGGTTAGATAACCATTGCTTTGAGACGTGCCTCCTCCACCTGACCCATACATTGGAATAAGACGATCTAATTCATCATTAGTATATCCTCTTTGTGATCCTACCGATGTCAACTCAGGTATGCCATCTATTTCTAAACGCCAACCTTCATCATCGGTTAACCTTAAGTCTAGGTGATTTAATTTAAACTGACTCATTAGATCAATTATTTGCTTAAGCTTTTTAATACCGTAAAAGTTACGAGCAATATCGATCAGTAAACCCCTGTATTCGAATCGGGGAGCATCTTCTATTTGTGTAATGGGCCAAAGTGATCCTTCAAGATGGGAGATATCAACCAATTGATGTAGTGATTGAAGACCATATACCATACCCGGATAGTCTTTGGCTTCTAAAGAAATAGATGTCTCACCAATTTCTAGACGATAAGCCTCTTCTTTTAATAATGCATTATGCTTGATGTAAAAATTAGTATTACTATTCGACTGAAAATCTATAGACTGTGTGAATAGACTTTTCATTAGCGATATTAATCGAGAATGATGAGGGCTCAATAACGAATCAAGTTGAATAGACCATCTATTATCAATAGGTCTTTGATTTTCAATAACTTTTAATTTTAGCGGCTGTGGAACCAATTTTAGGATAGAGTCTCTAGGTAATAAAGAAAGACCTTCTAAACGATCGAATCGACTCTCAGCGCTTGGTATTTCTAGCTTGGCTAATCCCTTGGCATTTTGCCATAGTATTTCTGTTTCAACTTCAATAGGTGTATTATTCGCTACAACAAAAACACCCATTGGCCCCATAGCCAGGCGATCCATAATGCCTTCTTGCTGAAGTTCAAAAGATAATGTGTCATTAGATTTTATGAGCCATCTAGAGTCGAACTGCAACTTCATGTAATTATCTCCATTTATGTGGGTATATCGAATGCCTTCGGGTAAACTAGATTCAATAATCTTTCCTTTCATCTGGTTCCAATGTAATTCCCAAAAATTGTTTACTAAGGGTCTTGAAGAGGTATTGATTAATTTCATCTCTACATTCATCTTCTCCTGATCGACATCTATTGATTGGATAACATATTGAAGTTTAAGACTATCTTCAGTAGATTGATTGCAAGACCAGAATAAAATGCTGAGAAAGACTAAATAATATCGGGTAATCATCGTTCAACTCAATTTGTAAGTGATTTAAAATAAGTATTTTATGTAAATTAAATAATTGTATGAAGAAATTATATTTAGTGTTTTTGGTGATTGCGAGCGGTTTTTATTCCTGTAACCGTATTGCTGAAAACTCCACGGTCGTACGACCTATCGATCAATTAAAGGACTATGTTGAA
This sequence comes from Flavobacteriaceae bacterium, assembly GCA_018623655.1. Classification (GTDB taxonomy): domain Bacteria; phylum Bacteroidota; class Bacteroidia; order Flavobacteriales; family Flavobacteriaceae; genus UBA3478. The sequence continues at coordinate 6,674 of JAAZVG010000044.1, read as the reverse complement.
AATAGAGATGGGTTTCGTTTTTCTATCGTTGATTCTCTCGAATATCTAGAGGCTAAAGTATATCGAACTAAGATGATCTCTGGAGAATGGCTGAATGAAGATCTTACCATTCCATCTACCTGGTGGCATTGGGTGGATATTATTATTCCGAATACCAGTGACACTGATAAAGCGTTACTATTCATTGGGGGCGGAACCTCGTCAGATAGCATATGGCAATTAGATACACTAAATGTTGAAAAGGCGATCTCCTCAAAATCTGTTATTGCTCACATAAATAACATCCCCTTTCAACCAATTCGTTTTGGATCTAAGGATACTATTGATCGCTATGAGGATGATTTAATCGCCTATGGATGGAAACAGTTTTTGATGAATGGAGCAGGTGACGAACAGGCTGAGTGGCTAGCTCGATTCCCGATGACACGGGCAGTATCACGGGCTATGGATGTCGTTGAAGAAATAACCTCAAAGAATAAGATTCCCGTTCAGGAGTTTTTTATATCTGGCGCTTCAAAGAGAGGATGGACTACTTGGACTACTGCCGCAATTGACAGGCGTGTTATAGGGATGGCCCCTTTAGTTATAGATCTCCTAAACCTAAAACCTTCTTTTGATCATCATTACAGGGTCTATGGTGATTGGTCACCGGCAGTTCAAGACTACGTTAATTATGGAATCATGGATTGGATTGGTTCAAAAGAATTCGATAGGTTGCTTGAGTATGTTGAGCCTTATCAATTTAAGGAGCGTTTCGAGCTGCCAAAATTGATTATTAATGGTACAGTAGATGAGTTTTTCGTTACTGATTCATGGAAGTTTTATTATCACGACTTACCTGGATACAAACAACTACAATATGTTCCTAATGGTAATCATGGTCTAGCTGGGTCGTATAATACATCGAATGTCTTTTCTTTTTTTGATGCACTCGTTCATAATCAGCCTTTGCCTCAGTGGCAGTGGAAAGTTGTTTCGAATCGGTTTGAGGTTTCTATTGAAGACGATTCGAAAGATTATGAAATTGCCTTATGGTCTAGCACTAATCCAAAAGCTCGCGACTTTAGAATTTGGGAGGTAGGACAAAATTGGGTGAAGACCATTATTCCAAAAAATGAAAATGGCGTGTACAGCATTCAGGCGCCAGAAAACAAAAATGGATATACTTCTTCTGTAATCGAAGTCACTTTTAAGAGGAATCCTGAGTCTCCTCTTGTATTTACGACTGGAACAATTGTACTCCCAGAGACCTATCCTTTTGAATCTTATCAATCACTCATTCCAATGGGTACTCGCTAATACCTCAATGAGGTCGGTCTATTTAAAAAACAAAAGCCCATCTCAAAAGACGGGCTTTTTGCGCTTTAAGTGGTACCTCCAGGAATCGAACCAGGGACACACGGATTTTCAGTCCGTTGCTCTACCAACTGAGCTAAGGTACCGACCTTGCTCGCGTACAAGCGGGTGCAAATATAATTTTAAAATTACTACTAAAAAATAAAAGGATGAAAAAATGGTCTTACGCGTCCAAATCACGATCTTGTAACGGTGAATCTAGCGATCGACATAGGGAATACCCTTATAAAAACAGGCGTATTTGATGGCAAAAACCTCTTAGAGGTAAGCGCTTTTGATAAATCTATATTTGAAAATCAAGTAAGTGATCTCTTGAGTAGATTTCGGTCAATTCATCAGGTTATATTTTCAAGTGTAGCAGAGTCAACTGCAGAGTATGAGTGTGTTTTTGGACAAGACATTCAGATTTTTCATTTGGATGCCGAGCTTTCTTTAAATTTTAGTTCTAGGTACGATGATGTGATGACACTTGGGGCCGACCGCAAGGCTTTAGTTGCTGCAGCGATAATGAAATATCCATCTCAAAACGTATTGGTTATCGACATGGGGAGTTGTGTGACTTATGATATAGTCGATGCTGCAGGCTTGCATCACGGTGGAGGAATAAGCCCTGGCTGGCAGATGCGTATTAAAGCAATGCACGAATTTACAGGTCGCCTCCCGAATCTCTCTACATTGAATAAAGAATTTGATAGTGACTTAGTGACGGGAACGAATACATCTGATGCGATGTTCAATTCTACCTTTTTTGGCCTTATTGCCGAAATAGATAAGCGTATTGACTATTATGAATCCGAATTTCCAGATTTAACAGTGATTTTAACAGGCGGAGATGCTCGTTCCTTTTCAGTCCGCCTAAAAAGCCGCATATTTGCGCATTCTAATTTTTTATTAGAAGGTTTAAACGCGCTATTGGAGCACAATCTTTAGTCAATGAAATTAAGACTGACGTTAATTGCCATTTTCACATCGGTAGTTCTATGGGGACAGAACGGAACGGTTTCACCATATTCTTATTTTGGGTTAGGTGATTTTAGAGCGAAATCGACCGTTGAAAATCGAATGATGGGGGGAATATCTATGTTAGGGGATAGTATCCATATTAATCTTCAAAACCCTGCCGCATATGGTTCTTTAAGACTTACAACTTACTCCGTTGGAGCCCATAATAAAAATTACGCGTTTAAGTCTGCAAGTGAAACTGCCACTTCGGATATTAGTGATCGTGGACGAGTAACAAATCTCGATTATTTAGTTCTGGCTTTTCCATTGAGCCCGAAATCTTCGTTTGCTTTTGGTATCATGCCTTTTAGTAATGTGGGCTACGATTTGTTTAAGACATCACTCAATGCGAATCAAGATGAGGTTAGTACCAGCTATAGAGGTTCAGGAGGTATTAATCGTGTTTATTTAGCAACAGGTATTGAGCCCATTAAAGGTTTGAACTTTGGAGTCGCTGCACATTACAATTTCGGAAATCAAGCCTATGATCGATATCAGTCAATAGATGGAGTACAACTCGGCACTTTCGATCAGCGCGAAGTCACTATTTCTGGATTTGATTTTACGATATCTGCAATAGCTAATCGAAAGATTAATATGGGTAATAAGGAATATCGCTTACACGCGATGGTAAGTCGTGAATTACAAATGAATCTCAATGCCTCAAATACCCAATCACTCGGAACGTTTCAAACGTCAAATGGGGCTACTAGAGAGCGCCTAGATGTAGACTTGGGTTATCTTGCAGAGACTACGATAGAGATTCCTTCAATGACAACTTTGGGCCTGGGAATTGGAAAAGATCGCAATTGGTTCGCTGGTTTTGAATATAGCAGCCAAGATATGAGCCAGTTTAAAAACGATTTTCTTGCAGTGAGCAATGCCACCTACATCGCAGCAAATACAATTAAAATTGGTGGATATTATATTCCTGACTACACTGCCATAAGCGGTATTTTTAATAGAATTACGTATCGCGCAGGTTTACGAATTGAGAATACGGGGCTTTTAATTGAAGGCGATGAACTTCAAAATAAGGTCGCGTCGATTGGTTTTGGCATGCCAATTGGTAGTACTGCAAATGATCGCTTTTCGAATTTAAATATCGGATTTGAAGTTGGTAAGCGTGGAACTTCAACTTCGTCGCTCGTTGATGAGAACTACTTCGGAGTAAATATTGGCCTATCGTTAAATGATCGTTGGTTTGTTAAAAGAAGGATTAATTAGTACAAAAAATAGTATTTTCGAATCCTTAAACTAAAAACGTATTATGAAAAAGAGTTTGTTCATGTCGTTCTTTGTTGGGTTTTTTACTTTCTCATTAGCCGTAGCTCAGGCACCAAATCAAGAGTGTCTTACTAATCTTTCAATATTTGTTGAAAGCGCTAAAGTTAAAAACTACGACGCAGCTTATGAGCCATGGAAAATGGTTTATGAAACTTGTCCAGATATCAATCGTGCCAATTATTTATATGGTGAGCGTATTCTCAAAGACAAGATTAAAAAATCAACAGGTGAAGAGCATGAAGCTTTTGTAGCACAACTTCTTGAGCTGTATGATAAAGCGGCTCAGTACTATCCAAAGTATTATGGTGTTGCTGATACTGCTATTGATAAAGTGCTTTTAAAGCGAACTGAGAAGAAAATTACAGGTGAAGAAATTTATGCCCAATTAGGAGAGGCTTTTATGGCAGACCGCAAAAATTTCAGTAACCCTCAAGCACTCTATCTATATTTTTCATCTCTCGTTGATCTTCAGGCTCAAGGTAAGAAGGATGTTCAAGAAGTATTTGACGTATACGATGAAGTGGTTGCTAGAGTTGAGGAGGAAAATGCGGCATTAACCGCTCAGATTACCAAATTGCTTCCGTTAGAAGAGGCCGGTACAATCAGTGCTAAAGATGCTAGAAGACTCAAGGCTTACAGTACGAATTCTTCTTCTTTTGGTAAGATTGCAGCTAGTATTGACACAAAATTAGGTGCGCTCGCTGATTGTGAGAATTTAATTCCGCTCTATGAAAAAAGTTACGAAGAACGCAAGACTGATGTAAAGTGGGTGAAGAGTGCGGTAGGCCGTATGTTCGCTAAAGAATGTACTGACGATCCGATGTTCAGAAAGTTGTTTGAAGCACAATTGGCTTTAGAGCCTTCTGCAGACGCATACCTTTATGGGGGAACGCTTAAACAAAAAGCAGGAGATACAAAAGGTGCGATTGCTGACTTCAATAAGTCTGTAGAACTAGAAACAGATAACCTTAAAAAGTCAAATATCCTCTATAAAATTGCCACTATCGTACGAAGAAATAGTAAGGTGCAAGCGCGCAACTACTTGAATAAGGCGATTGCTGCTAATCCTGCTAACGGAAGAGCATATATTCTACTCGCAGCGCTTTATGCTGATAGTGCAAACGAGTGTGGTGAAACTCAATTTGATAAGAGAGCGGTTTACTGGTTAGCAGCTAGGACTGCTGCTAGAGCGGGGCGTGTTGATCCTTCATTACGGAGTACGGCTAATAAAGCAGTAACTTCATATGAAGCTAAGGCACCGTCCAAAACGGATATCTTTAACTCAGGCCGTGCCGGTGAAACTATCAGTTTCTCTTGTTGGATGGGAGGCAGCGTAATAATTCCAAAATTAAACTAGTTTCTTTCTGAATAGAAAAAGTTTAAATAATAAAACATTAGGCATTGCCACAGCGTTTGTTGTGGCAATGCTGTTTATGGCTTGTAACGAAGAATTTAAGCAGGCCAGTCTCACCGATGCTGAGAAAAAGCTTCCTCAAGGTGTTGTCGAAAATCTAGAAATGCTCTACACTGAGTCGGTAAGGCCGCTTTCTGTGCTTCAATCAGATAGCACCAGAGTGGTTGCTATTCTACGTGCCGATCGCAACGAGAATTATGAGAATCGAATGTTTCCCTATCAGCTATTTCCAGAAGGGTTACATCTTACTTTCTTTGATGAGGATAATCAGCCTACCGATATCTTTGCCGACTCTGCGATTTATTATTCGCTAACGGGTATTGTAGATTTACGAGGTAATGTCAGGATTAATACTCATGATGATAAGGAACTGACAACCAGCCAACTCTACTGGAGTCGAACTAGAAATTGGATTTTTACAGAGGAGGCTTTTGAGTTTGAAAACCCAGAAGAGGGTACTGTAATGACAGGAGAAGGAATGGAGTTTAGTCGAGATTTCTCTTCCCTACAAGCCATGAAAACCCGTGGTATATTACAAATTTCAGAATCGGAGAACTAAGCATTAGTTTGTTTATTTTTGAGTATGATAAAACTCTTACGTTATACCGAGTATTTGTATTTGATAGTCGCTTTTCTTTCGGGCTATCGTTTAATTGAACTTTTGGGAACAGAAAGCGACCAGCGATTACTGATGGGCGTATTTTTTGTAGTGTCTACTGGTATGTTCTTCTTTCGAAGAAACTATCGTAAAAAATTCGAAAAGCGCGAAAAAGAGCTGTAAGCTTTGAACCACCACCTAATACTCATTATCATTGCGCTTGCACTATCCGCTTTCTTTTCAGGAATGGAGATTGCTTATGTTTCTTCGAATCGAATTCATATTGAGCTTGAAAAGAAACAAAAGGGACTTCTCGCTCGATTACTATCTAGATTAACTGCATCGCCATCGCGATTTATTGCCAGTATGTTAATCGGAAATAATTTAGCCCTGGTGATCTATGGTTATTATATGGGTAAATTACTTATAGAGACGCTGCCGGTGGTGACTTCGCAAAGTGATGCATTTTCTTCTTTGGTATTCGGTGAATTTCAGTTACTTACTCACACCCTTATTTCAACTTTGGTAATACTTCTCACGGCAGAGTTTTTACCTAAAGCAATCTTCCAAATCTATGCCAATACACTGATGAAGGCATTAGCGCTTCCGGCATATTTCTTCTACAACCTTTTTTCAGGCTTCTCTTGGATGGTACTGAAAATTTCAGATCTTGTGCTACGACTGGTAAAAGCGGATGCTGAAAATCCTCAAGCTACATTCACCAAATTAGAAATCGGAGATTACATCAGTCAACAAATGGAGTCTGCTGCGGATCATCAAGAAATCGATGCCGAGGTTCAAATCTTTCAAAACGCACTCGAGTTTGCTGAGGTCAAAGCACGAGAGGTGATGATTCCGAGAACTGAAATTACAGCAGTTGAACTTAGAGACACCATCAGTTTGTTAAAAGATATTTTTGTTGAGACCGGTTTTTCGAAAATTTTAGTGTATCGAGATCGTATTGATAATATCGTTGGTCATGTTCACTTATTTGATCTTTTCAAACGCCCACGAAGT
>JAAZVG010000166.1 GCA_018623655.1 Flavobacteriaceae bacterium | reverse complement strand
TAAGAAAGATCAGGAAGTTGTTTTTGAAGGTGATTACGCACTTGTTTCTGTAGGTCGTGTTCCAAATACTGAAGGGTTAGGATTAGAAAATACGCAAATAGAGGTAGATAATCGTGGCAGAATAATTACAAATGATCATCTTCAAACGAAAGAATCTCATATTTATGCAATTGGAGATGTTGTTGCTGGTGCGATGTTAGCTCATAAAGCCGAGGAAGAAGGGGTATTTGCCGCTGAGATAATTGCCGGGCAAAAACCACACATTAACTACAACCTTATCCCAGGAGTGGTTTACACATGGCCAGAGGTAGCTGCTGTAGGTCGCACTGAAGAACAGTTAAAGGCAGCTGGCCTGACCTACAAAGTGGGAAGCTTCCCTATGCGTGCATTAGGACGATCAAGAGCGAGTGGTGATATTGATGGATTTGTTAAAATTCTTGCAGACGCAACCACAGATGAAGTTTTAGGGGTCCACATGATTGGTGCTAGATGTGCCGATTTAATTTCAGAGGCAGTAACCGCCATGGAGTTTAGAGCCTCTGCAGAGGATATTGCAAGGATGTCGCATGCCCATCCGACTTATTCAGAAGCTATTAAAGAAGCAGCACTAGCCGCCACTGAAAATAGAGCCTTACATACTTAATATTTGAAGTTACTTGCTCAATTTCACGAACAAAATACTGGGCTTGAGCAAGCCAAAATATTACTTGCCTTTAGTTCAGGACTCGATAGTCGAGTCCTGGCTAACTTACTTCACTCGGCTAAGATTGATTTTCAAATTGCCCATGTCAACTACCAATTAAGAGGAGAGGATAGTGAATTAGACGCTGCGTTTGCACGAGATTGTGCTTCACAGTATAACGTTCCTTTTCACTACCTAGAAGCTCCTATAGGTAAAGGACCTGGTATTCAAGAAAAGGCTCGTTCGATTCGGTACGAGTGGTTTCAGTCTCTTCTTAGTGAAAATCAACTAACTCATATTGCAACCGCACATCATTTAGATGATGCCATTGAAACAGGGCTGATTCATTGGTTTAGAGGAATGCATTTAATGCAGTTTAAGAGCCTCTCTAATCAAGGCATAGTAATTAGGCCGCTCATTGGCTTTTATAAAAATGAATTATTGGAGTATGCAGAGCAAAATGAGCTTAAGTGGCGAGAAGACATCTCAAACCAATCCAATGACTATTTACGAAACATTATAAGGAATCAAGTGATTCCCGCTGTAGAAGCAAATCTCCCAGATGTTCGTAAGCGGTTAAAGTATTCTATTGGTTCGCTAAATGCTTCTGCTTTATTATTAGAAGATTACCGCAAGCTTTTATGGAATGATATTGCAAAGCAAAAAGAAAATGAAATCTGGCACTTAGATATTCTAAAACTGAGTAGACTCCAACCGAATAAGACCTATTTAGAACTATTATTTGCACCTTACGGAGTTGTTGATACAACAGCATTTATCAACCTTTACGATGCTGAGAATGGTAAGTATATAGCTATAGGAAATTATACCTTATATAAGTTTGATACTGAACTTATTTTTGCTGACTTGGATTGTATTAATCGTTACAAGGCGCTAGAGATCGTTGAAGGTTTTAGTACTAAAAACGCTGAACTAGATCGCAGTGAAGTATTAATTAATGGAACCGTAGTTAAGCATCCCTTACAATTGCGAATTTGGAATTCAAAGGATACTATTAAAACCAGTAATGGACGTTTTAAGAAAGTCTCAATATTACTTCGGGAATTAAAGGTAAATCCTGTAGATAAAAAACGTACTACAGTGATTAAAGATGGAAAGCAAACGGTGGCTATTGTTGGTCATTACGTCCACCTTGAATATCGACCATTAGAGAAGGATGCTTTAAATTGGCTGATTAGATGTTATTAAGAGTCGTTTTTTACTTCTTAACCCTTATTCAAGGCATCGGAATTGATACTATCAATACTGATGATGTAGTTATTTGGGACACCAAGGTAGAATCCACATCGGATGGCCATTACAGGCTATTTTTTGAGGCTGATATTAAGGAGGGGTGGTATATTTTTTCTCAACATTCTCCTGAAGGGGGGAGTCAGCCTGCTTTTTTTGAATTCGAAGCTTCGAAAAATTTTGAGCGAATAGGAGAGGTCGTTGAATCTGAGCCCATTCCTAGTTATAACGAAGTATTTGATGTTACCGAATTAATATTTAAACAAGATGCTTCATTCTATCAAGATATTAAGCTTTTAGACTCTGGCGCAGTCGTTAATATTACTTTGTATTATCAAGTATGTCAAACCGTGTGCATAGCAGCTACAGAGACCTTTCGTTTTGAAATTGGCGATGTAATCCCTTCTCAAATCAATATTAAAGAGGTAAATAGATCGGTAGATGAACTTAGGGTTCCTTTAAAAAACATAGATCGATTATCCTCTACAATAGTTCAAGCAAAGAGCAATAGATTCTCTGCTTGGTGGATCGGGTTTATTGGGGGTCTTATTGCATTATTGACACCCTGTGTTTTTCCGTTAATTCCTCTAACCACCTCTTATTTTAGTGCAGCTAAAAGTCGTAATCACGCCTTCTTTTATGGACTGGCGATTGTGTTTATATACACCTTATTAGGATTTCCTTTTCTATTGGGATGGTCGAAAGATGCTCAAATTTTCAATGAATTAGCTTCTAATCTTTGGGTAAACCTTATTCTTTTTATTATCCTTTTAGGATTTGCTTTTTCATTTATCTCGGGTAAAGAAATTCAATTTCCACAATCTTGGTCGCAGAAAGTAGATCAAAGAGCGACTAGTTCAAAAGGCATTATAGCCATTTTGTTTATGGCTTTGACCTTAGTTTTAGTCTCCTTTTCATGTACGGGACCTATTTTAGGGGCGGCATTAGGCACATTACTTACTGCAAATGTTAGCGATTTAGGAGTTAGCTTAACACTGGTTTTTAACGGATTTGGTTTCGGGCTAGGCATTCCATTTAGTCTAGCCGCTTACTTTCCATCCTTTCTCAAAAAATTACCAAAATCAGGTAATTGGATGAAGGAATTAAAAATAGGACTAGGAGTGGCCGAGGCTTTTCTAGCCATTAAATTTTTATCCAATGCCGACCTTATTGGTAAATGGGGAATCTTGAAATATGAATATCTATTAGGAGTTTGGG
>JAAZVG010000165.1 GCA_018623655.1 Flavobacteriaceae bacterium | reverse complement strand
GGATACCATTATTTGAATTCCAACGTTGATCTATGCCTTCTTCTCCGAAATATTAATAATCACGAATAGATACCCATGTAGAACGCTGATGGTGCCACTGCCCTGCACCTAAGATCGATAGGTTAAGTGCGTGATTTGAACCTTCTGGTGCATATCCTAAAGCTGCAAAGTAAGTCCATCCTTCACCTTGTGTACCATATACATAACCGTCACCCTTCCAATATGAAAGTAATACAGATGAAGCCCATCCGTTTTCATTCTTTCCAGTGTTATAGGCGGCACTTGTTTTAGTATAACCGTCATTACCTAAAACCTGAGTAAATGAGCCACCCTGATCTTTATCTGCAGTTTTGGTAAAGATAGATACCGTACCACCTACTGAAGGCACTGCTAATCTAGAAGCACCAAGACCTCTCTGAATCTGAATACCAGAAGCAACATCGGTAAGACCTTGCCAGTTTGACCAGTAAACCCATCCGTTCTCCATATCATTTACCGGTTGTCCGTTGATAAGGAAAGATGTATTTCTTTGATCGAAACCACGAAGGCTAATACGGCTATCTCCGTAACCACCACCTTGTTTAGTTGCATAAACACCAGGTGTTGTATTCATGATTTCAGGAAACTCGAGGTTACCTACTTTTAAAGAGATGTCTTTGGCAGATACTGTAGTTACAGCAACCGGAGTGACACGCTCTTTAGCCACGTCAATAACCCTTGAAGAAACAATAACCTCCTCAAGTTCAGTCATTAACAATGAGTCAGTTTCTTGTTGTGCTTGTTGCGCTACCGCATATGATGCAGTGATGATCGCTAGCAACGATAAGAATTTTTTCATGTTAAAAAAGTTTAAATTTAAGTTCATACCTCAAAAATACTAAGTATAACAACACTAAAGTGTAAACTGAACTTTATGATTTCTCTAACATTTGAAAGATCGCTAGCTTTTATTTTTCAAAATCTTCTCAGGGCCTGTAAAATATGGGATTGGTAGAAAATTGAATTGTTGACAGTTTTGTTCAAAATTTTTTCAAAAAATTTCAACAATTTCAATGCTTTATGTTCATAACTTGCTAATTCTTACATAATCAATTTCCATAGTAGCATCCTTGAAATCGTTAGGAACTTGACCACCAAGTGTTCCGCCCATAGCAAGATTCAGAAGTAAGTAATGCGGATTATCGTAGGGTCTCTTCTCGTCGTTTGGTACGGTGTAGAATGGTTCGTTGTCGAATAAAAAGATGATTTCATTTGGAGTCCATTCAAGCGAATAGATATGAAAGTCGTCATAAGAATTTGGAATTTCTATTGATTCGCCTTCATCAATATATTCCTTAGTTTCTGTGTGCCCCCAGTGCAGATGTGCTTTTAGAACATTTTTTTCCCATCCTGTTTGTTCCATGATATCGATTTCACCACACATTGGCCACCCAGCATTACCTTTCGTATTACCGAAATAATTCCCTTTTTCATTAACATTACTTCCTAAGGTCCATATCGCAGGCCAGGTGCCTTCCTCTATGGGTAATTTTGCTCTCACATCGACCCTTCCGTATTTAAAGTCGAATTTTGAATTCAATCTTGCAGATATATATTCTTTTGTGTCTCCCTCAAACGTGTATTCTTGTTTAATTGCCTTAATTTTTAAAGTACCATCTGACACTATTGAAGTTTTCTTATCATCAACATAGTGCTGAAGCTCGTTGTTGTGCCATCCAAAACTATTCGGTGGTATTACCTGATGATGCCACTTCGCCTTGTCAGGTCGTCCAGTGTAATTGAACTCATCTGCCCAAATGATTTTTGACGGATGATTTGAGCAACTAAAAAATAGTGCTAGCGCTAGAATCAGGAATCTCTTCATATCCATCGAATTTATAAAAAAAGCCGCAACAGAACGTTGCGGCTTTAATTCAGAATAGCTATCAATCTTAATTCTGATCAGAAATGTTTGGATTGAAGAGAATCTCAGATTGAGGGATCTCATAAGTCAAACGATCATCATTATGATTAAATGAATCACCAGCGTAATCGAGCCAGTTCGCGCCACGAGTTTTCGTCATTCTACGACGCTTCATAAGAAAATATGCTTTTCCTTCAGCGAATAGTTCTAAACGAGTTTGTAGAACGATTTCATCGATAAGATCTTGACCTGACAGGGCATCTACGTATGAGCTATCGGGTAGACGCTCATCGAGAAGGGCTTTTAGACTGGCTTTAGCAGCGGCCTCATTACCATTCTCAGCTGCAGCTTCAGCATGAAGCAAATAAAGTTCAGAAACTCTCATGAAGTGAGCATCTGAATCTACGTTAAGCTGAGGCCCAGAGAATCCTCTGAAACCAGCCTCTTGAGCGCCTTTCCAGTAGAACTTGCCCGCAGGAATTAATAAACCGAATGGAAATTGATTTTGACGGATATCGTCAGCTCTCATTTGGCTGAATAGCGTTGCATCCATTCCCTTATAATTACCTACTGCAGCATAGCTGTAGCTATAGTAATCCATCCATCCCCACCAAGTACCTAGTGAGTATAGCTCGTTTTGAGCAGTAATGTCGATACCCCATATGATACCTGGGTGGCTATTTACATCATTGAATCCACCAACGTTGTCACCTGCTCCCATAACAGCTACCTCATTGGCAGTCATGATTGGATAACCAGCGTTCACTACCTTTTGAGCATACTCCTCTGTTTTAGACCAGTCATTCATTGCTCCATATGTGTACGCAAGCAAGCCTCGAACGATATCTTGATTCATTTCAATTTTATTGCTTCGAGAATACCCTTCGAGAAGTGTTTCAGCAGCTAATAAATCTGAAAGTGCTTGATTGAATACTTCTTGGGCTGAGCTCTTTGGTTGCTCTAATTGATCCGCACTTGTGTAAATAGGTACTGCAGGTGCAGAAAGATTAGAGATGTCATCTACAAATAGATTTACTAACCAGTAATACGCCCATCCACGAAGTGCACGTGCTTGTCCCATAGTGTGCTTTTGCACATCAGTAGTAAGATCTGCCGCATCACCTCCTAAACCATCAATTACGAGGTTAGATAGATTGATTACGCGATAAAGGAATCTCCAGGGAATGTAGTTATAGTTACTGTCAGGGTCAACAGTTGCTGTAAGCTCTGAAATTCGAGTCTGACGGTTAT
>JAAZVG010000043.1 GCA_018623655.1 Flavobacteriaceae bacterium | reverse complement strand
TTCAGTGATTTTAGTAACTGGTGGTTTGGGACCTACCCGTGATGATGTGACAAAATCTGCCTTATGTCAGTTTTTTAATACAAAATTAGTCTTAAATCAGCAGGTATACGATCATTTAAAATACCTTTTTACAACCTACATTAAGGCTCCTATGAATGATTATAATAAGGAGCAAGCCAAATTACCTCAGTCGTGCGAAGTGTTGTTCAATGATCACGGTACAGCACCTGGTATGTTGTTCGAACACAAAGGTGTTCTTAGCGCTTTTATGCCTGGGGTTCCATTTGAGATGAAAAGTCTCTTTGAGAAAAAATTAAAGGAAAAATTACTTAAACTCCCAGGGCGTACAAGTATCATTCGAAAAACATTAATGACCTATGGTGTTGGTGAGAGTAGGCTTGCTGAGCGTATCGAAGACATAGAAGATGCCCTACCTACAGGATTCTCGCTGGCTTATCTGCCTAGTTTTGGTAGAGTAAGACTAAGAATAACTGCAAAGGTCAGTGCTAATGAAAAAAACGAAGCAGAACAAATAGTCAATCATATTGCCGAACAACTAAAAGAACGTCTTTCAGATTGTTATCAAGGTGAAGAGTTAGAAGGGGGATTAGAATCGAGAATCTTACATCTAGCCAAACAAAAAGGCATTCATATAGTAACAGCAGAGAGCTTCACCTCAGGTAAAATTGCTGCCTCTCTTAGCTCAGTTTCAGGCTCTTCATCTTACTTTTTGGGAGGATTTATCACCTATTCTACTGATATGAAAATATCGGTTCTTAATGTTTCTGAGGAGCTAATAAAAACTCATTCTGTGGTAAGCGCTGAGGTGGCCTGCGCAATGGCTGAGGGAGCGAGATTAAAAGCTGGGGCAGATCTCGCTATCGCTAGTACAGGTAACGCAGGACCAACAAAAGGAGACTCTGATGCTGAAGTTGGAAATATCTATCTTGCTGTTTCTACATCTAATAAAACTGAGGCTTCCCTTTTTTCGATGGGAACTCATAGGGAAAGAGTGATCGGTCGCAGTGTAAGTAAGGCTTTGGAGCTTATTTATAATGAATTACTAAATTTATAATTTACTGCTTGTGCAATTCTATTTTAACTCCTACATTTGCACACTCTTAAAACAGATAATAAAGAACTATAACGATGGCGAAAATTTGTGAGGTTACCGGAAAGAAAGTAATGTTCGGTAACAATGTATCGTTCTCGATTAATAAAACGAAGCGTCGTTTTGATGTTAACATCAGTAAGAAACGATTCTATGTTCCTGAAGAAGACCGTTGGGTAACGCTGAACGTATCATCGAAAGGGGTTAAGATTATCGATAAGAAAGGAATCTCTGAGGTTCTGAAAGAATCAAAGGCTAAAGGGTTTATCAAATAATTAAGTAGCCATGGCAAAGAAAGGTAATAGAGTTCAAGTAATTTTAGAGTGTACAGAGCATAAGACATCAGGAATGCCTGGCACTTCTCGTTATATTACAACAAAGAACAAAAAGAACACCCCTGATCGTATAGAAATTAAAAAATTCAATCCGATTCTTAAAAAGATGACGATTCATAAAGAAATTAAGTAATGGCAAAGAAGACAGTAGCATCATTACAAACTAGTTCAAAGCGTCTTACCAAAGCGATTAAAATGGTTCGTTCACCAAAAACTGGTGCCTATACCTTTGTAGAATCAGTAATGGCTCCAGAGCTCGTTAACGACTGGTTAAACGATAAATAATAGAATTACAATATTCGACCTAAAGCCGCTTAAAGCGGCTTTTTTTGTACTCATTCAGTTCGTAATTTTACGCTATGGGATTATTTAATAAATGGTTTAGCGGAAGCGGTAACAAAGAGGCACTTGATAAAGGTTTAGAGAAATCAAAACAAGGTTTCTTTTCTAAAGTTGCCACTGCAGTAGCTGGTAAAAAAACAATCGATGCAGAGGTTTTAGATAATCTCGAGGAGGTTTTAATAACCTCTGATGTGGGGGTAGAAACAACACTTAAGATTATTGATCGACTTGAGACTCGTGTTCAAAAAGATCCTTACCTAGGCACCGATCAATTGAATCTCTTGTTAAAGGATGAGATTAAATCACTATTTAAATCTAATGAGATTGAAGAATTTGGCTCTTCTAAAGAAGGAGAGCTTACTGTGATCATGGTAGTAGGAGTTAATGGTGTGGGGAAAACAACTACTATTGGTAAGCTTGCAAAAAAATGGACTGATGAGGGCAAGAAAGTAATGTTAGCAGCAGCTGATACCTTTAGGGCAGCAGCTGTAGATCAATTAGAGGTTTGGTCAGAACGTGCCAATGTGCCATTAGTCAAACTTGCTACAAACGCAGATCCTGCAGCAGTTGCCTACGAGGCGGTGAGTAAGGCAGTTTCCTCTGAGATTGATGTGCTTCTTGTTGACACCGCAGGCCGTCTTCATAATAAGATCAACTTGATGAATGAACTTTCTAAAATTAAACGAGTAATGGCTAAGGTGGTAAGTAGTGCACCTCATGAAATATTATTGGTTCTTGATGGCTCAACAGGCCAAAACGCTTTCGAACAGGCAAAGCAATTTAGTGCTGCTACCGAAGTAACCTCATTGGCCGTCACGAAGTTAGATGGGAGTGCGAAAGGCGGCGTGGTTTTAGGAATTTCAGATCAGTTTAATATTCCCGTTCGATTCATAGGAGTAGGAGAAGGGATTGAGGATCTTCAACCTTTTGATGCTCAACGATTCGTCGATACTTTTTTTGAAGTCGGTACATGAGAACGAAATCGATACATCCGAAAAAAATTAATGTAATTACACTAGGGTGTAGTAAGAATATTTATGACTCTGAAGTGCTTAGCGGGCAGCTGAAGGCTAATGGTAAAGAGGTAGTGCATGAGGGTCAGGGGGAAGTTGTTGTAATTAATACTTGTGGTTTTATTGCCAATGCAAAACAAGAAAGCATTGATACGATTCTTCGCTTTGTAGATCAAAAAAATCAAGGTCTTGTTGAGAAGGTATACGTCACAGGCTGTTTAAGCGAACGTTATAAAGAGGATTTAGAAAAAGAAATTCCTGATGTTGATCGGTACTTTGGTACGAGAAATCTACCTGAACTCTTAAAGACTTTAGGGGCTGATTACAAACATGAACTAGTCGGAGAGCGCCTTAATAGCACTCCTAAACACTTTGCTTATTTGAAAATTTCTGAGGGCTGTGATCGTCCGTGTTCTTTCTGCGCCATTCCTCTTATGCGTGGTCCGCATAGGTCAACACCTATTGAAGATTTAGTTACTGAAGCCAAAGCTTTGGCTGCAAAGGGAGTTAAAGAATTGATTCTTATTGCTCAAGATCTCACATTTTACGGTCTTGATATATATAAAGAACGTACGTTAGCTAAACTTCTTAAAGAATTGGTTAAGGTTGAAGGAATCGAATGGATTCGTTTGCATTATGCTTTCCCTACTGGATTTCCTGAAGATGTACTAGATGTAATCGCTGAGGAGCCAAAGGTTTGTAATTATATCGATATTCCTCTTCAACATATAGCCGATCCAGTACTTAAAAGTATGCGCCGAGGCACAACTAAGGCGAAAACCGATGCGCTCTTAAGAAAATTTAGAAAATCTGTGCCGGGTATGGCAATTCGAACCACCCTTATTGTTGGTTATCCTGGAGAGACTGAAGAAGATTTTGAAATTTTGAAAAATTGGGTGAAGGAAATGCGATTTGAGCGATTAGGATGCTTTACCTATTCACACGAAGAGAATACTCATGCCTACAACCTAGAAGATGATGTGCCTGAAGATATTAAAGAGCAGCGGGTTGCTGAAATCATGGAAATACAAGGACAGATTTCTTGGGAACTGAATCAAAGATATGTCGGAGAAGTATATCAATGTCTTGTCGATCGAGCAGAAGATGGATATTTTGTGGCTAGAACTGAATTTGATTCACCCGAAGTAGATAATGAGGTGTTAGTAGATGCGAAGAAGCACTACTTGCGCGTTGGTGACTTCGTAGATCTTATGATTGTTGAAGCTGCTGACTTTGACCTTTACGCAGAACCGGTTTAAATATCAATATAAACCCCTCGATGCGGCTTTAGATCTATTTTTAATTTTTCGAGACTTTCTGATGTGGTGTTAATATAGGTCGAGCACCAAGATTCATTGTGTACTGTAGTTCCTGAATTATTGCATACGATATCCAGGTTTTCTGGCTTTCTCAAATATTGTATCAGATGCTCTAAGAAATGAGTGGCAGTAGGTTCTGAATTAGGGCCTCGAAAGTCCCATAGAAGCTGAATCTGTTTTGATTTCATAGGTTCAAAGATACCAACGATTATTCTTAATTTTGGAGTTATGAATTTCGTTAGATATCGACTGACATTTATTTCTTTTTTATTGCTCTTGAGTAGTTGTGACCTTATTGTTTCTGAAGAGCCCAATGCCGAGGCGGTTGCACGAGTAGGTCGCTATGTTCTTTATGAATCTGATTTGCCAGATTTCTCGTATCTCTCTGACTCCTTATCGATTATTTCTGCAGAGTTTGACTTTATTGAATCTTGGGCAACCAAACGACTATCTCTCGAAAACGCCTTGAACTATCTCTCAGATTCAGATCAGTGGGAACTAGATCGGATGGTTGAAAATTATCGTATTGAGTTATATACCCAGGCTTATTATAATACGGTAGCGACCATTAATAAGGATACTCTAATTGAAGAACGAGAACTGAGAGTGCTTTATGAGAAAGAGAAATCAAGTCTTTTACTTGATGAAGATCTGATTAAATTGCGTTTTATCGGTTTAAGTTCTTCATATACAAAGCCTAGAGAAATTGAGGAGCGATTTAAGCGTTATAATGAGGAGGATCGTCTTTTTATCGACTCCCTTAGTAGTCACAACTACCTAACTGAAGTATACTTGAATGATTCGCTTTGGATTAGAAGTTCGTCGATTATAGAGCGTATCAGGCCGTTAACCTATCAAAACGCAAAACGTTATCTAAAACCTTACCAGTTTTTTAGTCTTCAGGATAGTATAGGATATTACTACGGACAGGTATTAGATACCAGAAAAAAAGGCGATATTGCCCCTTTTACTTTTGCAGAGGCTGACCTCAAGCAAATTTTAGATAATAGAAACCAATTTGATCGAATTGATAACATTCAAAAACAATTACTTAAAGATGCCCTACGTAAAGGAAACTTTGAACTATTCCGCTAGCTTTTTATTCTTAGCATTACTTTCATTAACAATTACGGCCCATTCTCAATCCACCCGCCGCGTTAAGATAGATGGAGTTACTGCTGTGGTGGGAGACTATGTGATTTTAGATTCAGATATCGAAAAGCTTAAAGTTGATATTGAGAATCAAGGAGCTTCAGCTGGTGAAATTAGTGATTGCCAATTATTGGGTAAACTTATGGAAGACCGCTTATATGCTCACCAAGCAGTGCAGGATAGTTTACTCGTTTCAGATACAGAGGTTAATGCAACCAGTGATCGTCAAATTCAGCAATTAGCCAGTCAAATAGGTTCAGTAGAGAAGGTTCTTGAATTTTATAATCAACCGGATATACAGTCATTTAAAGATGAACTTTACGATATCAACAAGCTGAGAATGCTCGGAGAGAAAATGAAAATGGAAATTATTGGAGAGGTCGAGGTGACCCCTGAAGAGGTACGACAATTTTTCTATGATATTCCTATCACCAAGCGTCCGATATTAGGTGCTGAATTAGAAATCGCTCAGATTGTTAAACAGCCAAAGCCGTCAGAAGAGGAAAAGCGCCGGGTCGTTCAGCGTTTAGAGCAAATACGTCAAGACGTTATAGAGAATGGATCTAGCTTTAGTGTGAAAGCAATTTTATATTCTCAAGATCCTGGTTCTAAGTCTAGCGGTGGTGCCTATAGTATGACTAGAGAAACCCCTTTTGTTAAGGAGTTTAAGGATGTTGCCTTTTCCCTCCGCGAGGGTGAAATTTCTGAACCCTTTGAGACTGATTTTGGTTTTCACATTATTCTTGTTGAGAAAATTAGAGGGCAGGAGGTTGACTTGAGACATATACTGATTATACCAGAAATTTCTAATGAGCAAATTGCAGCAGCACAGACGCAGTTGGATAGTATTCGAAACGAAATTATCGCAGATCGACTGAGTTTCGATGATGCGGCTTTACAATTTTCTGATGAGACTGAGACCAAATATGATGGGGGTATACTCCGAAATCCGCAAGATTACAGTGCTCGGTTTGAACTGACCAATATGGACCCAACCTTATATAATCAAGTTGCCCGACTAAGAGACAATGAGATTTCTAAACCGATACGTGAAGACGATCCAAGAGGTGGGGCTCCAAAGTTTAAAATCATGAAAATTGCCAATCGCTATGATGAGCACATGGCAGATTTTGCGAGAGATTACACCAAGATCAAGGAATTGGCTCTTGCAGATAAAGAACGTAAACTTATCGAAGAGTGGATTTCAGAGAAAATTGAACAAACCTACGTTCAAATTAATGATTCTCGAAAAGGCTGCGATTTTACTAGTAATTGGCTAAAGAAATAAGTGAATATTTGTATTTTCACGTACTTTAAACTGATAATTAAATAAACTGTTTATGGCATTCGACATCGAAATGATCAAGGAAGTTTACGGGCGCATGGGAGATCGTATTAAAGCCGCTCGAGATCTTACCGGTAAGCCTCTGACACTTTCAGAAAAGATTCTTTACAGCCATCTTTGGGATGGTACTCCTTCGTCTGTTTATAAGAGGGGAGTAGATTATGTAGATTTTACACCAGACCGCGTTGCTTGTCAGGATGCTACCGCACAGATGGCACTTCTTCAGTTTATGCATGCGGGTAAGGCAAAAGTTGCTGTTCCAACCACAGTTCATTGTGATCACCTTATTCAAGCAAAACAAGGAGCCAGTGAGGATTTAAAGCGAGCAAATGAAACTTCAAACGAGGTATTCGACTTCTTAGGGTCTATTTCTAATAAATATGGTATTGGATTCTGGAAGCCAGGTGCAGGAATTATTCACCAGGTAGTTCTTGAAAACTATGCTTTCCCAGGAGGTATGATGATCGGTACTGACTCACACACTGTAAATGCAGGTGGACTCGGAATGATCGCAGTTGGTGTTGGTGGGGCTGATGCTGTTGATGTAATGTCTGGAATGGCTTGGGAGCTTAAGTTTCCTAAACTTATCGGTATCAAATTAACAGGTAAGCTTTCAGGATGGACAGCGCCTAAGGACGTAATTCTTAAAGTAGCTGATATTTTAACCGTTAAAGGAGGTACCGGAGCAATTATCGAGTATTTTGGAGAAGGTGCAACAAGCATGTCATGTACCGGTAAAGGTACGATTTGTAACATGGGAGCTGAAGTAGGTGCTACTACTTCTACTTTTGGATACGATGAGTCTATGGACCGCTATTTAAGAGCTACCAATCGTGCTGATGTTGCCGATGCTGCTTTTGAAGTTAAAGAGCACCTTACCGCTGACCCCGGAGTATATGATGACCCGGAGCAGTATTTCGATCAGGTAATCGAAATTGATCTTTCAACCCTCGAGCCGCATCTTAATGGGCCATTTACTCCAGACTTAGCTACGCCAATCTCAAAAATGTCAGCGGCTGCAAAGGAAAATGACTGGCCAATTCAGGTTGAGGTGGGCCTAATCGGTTCTTGTACAAACTCTTCTTATGAAGACATTTCAAGGGCTGCCTCCCTCGCTAAACAAGTTGCTGATAAGAAACTAACCACAAAGGCGAATTTTAAAATCACTCCAGGATCAGAGCAAGTGCGCTATACAATTGATAGAGACGGGTTTATTGATACGTTCAATGCTATTGGAGCTACAGTATTTGCAAACGCATGTGGTCCATGCATTGGTATGTGGGATCGTTACGGTGATAATGCAGCGGATGCACCCAGAAATACCATTGTCCACTCGTTCAATAGAAACTTTGCTAAGCGTGCAGACGGAAACCCAAATACATTAGCATTTGTTGGTTCTCCCGAGCTTGTCACGGCGATTGCGATCGCCGGACGTTTAGATTTCAATCCGATGACTGATACCCTTATAAATGATGAAGGTGTAGAGGTTAAATTAGATGAACCAAGAGGATACGAATTACCTCCTGAAGGGTTTGCTGTTGAAGATGCCGGTTACGTTTCACCCTTAGAGGATGGTAGTGGCGTTTCTGTGAAAGTTTCATCAGAATCACAGAGACTTCAGCTGTTAGATCCTTTTATCCCGATCAACAGAGATGGGTTAAAGGACATTCCACTTCTTATCAAGGCTTTCGGTAAATGTACAACTGACCACATTTCTATGGCAGGACCATGGTTACGCTATAGAGGTCATTTGGATAATATTGCAAATAATACACTCATTGGAGCAGTCAATGCCTTCAACCAGCAAACCAACCTAGTTAAAAACCAATTAACAGGATCCTACGGAGCTGTTCCTGACACACAACGTGATTACAAGGCTAATGGTATCTATTCAATCGTGATAGGAGACCACAATTACGGTGAGGGTTCTTCAAGAGAGCATGCTGCAATGCAACCCCGTCACTTAGGAGTGGCTGCTGTTCTTGTAAAATCTTTCGCTCGTATCCATGAGACCAACCTCAAGAAGCAAGGTATGTTAGCGCTTACTTTTGATAATGAGGCAGACTATGATTTGATTCAAGAAGACGATCGTTTCGACTTCATTGATATCGACGGTTTTGCTCCAGGTAAACAACTTACATTGGTCATTAACCATAAAGATGGTAGTTCAGATACTATAAAGGTGAATCACAGCTACAATGATTCTCAAATCGGATGGTTTGCAGAAGGTTCTGCTCTTAACGTGATCAAAAAAGAGAACGCTTAAATCATCTTATGTCTCAGCAGGTAACTACGATCACTTTTTTTCGATTTGATCGATGGTCAACCAAGATCTGGGCTTTTTTAATGATGCAATTCGCTCGTGGTCCCTTACGAAAGGTAAAGGGCCAAGAGCGTTTTTTTTTGATGGGTACAGGTAAACAAGGATTCTCACCCTGGCCAGACTGGACGACTTATGCTTTGGTTCAAATTTGGGAAAACAAAGAGGTAGCCTCTTACTTCTTCAGTAGCTCCATACTTTATTCATCTTATGTTAGAAAATGTGATGAATTACTCCGGGTATCTATGCGAAGTATAGGGGCTAAAGGTGAATGGGGGGGAGTAAATCCTTTTCGACCTTCAGCAGAACTGGATGAAAATAAAAAAATGATTGCAGTAATTACCCGTGCCACCATAAAAACGCGTTATCAGTTTAAATTTTGGAGTGCTGTCCCAGAGGTAAGTAATCGTGTTTTTCAAAGCTCTGGCTTGCGCTTTACTAAGGGAATTGGAGAGATCCCTTTCAGAAATATGGCTACCTTCTCTATTTGGAATTCAGAGGAAGATATGAGAGCATTTGCTTACCGCAAAAAAGAGCATCAAACAGCAATTACGATGACGAAAAAGTTAGACTGGTATAGCGAAGAATTATTTAGCCGCTTTCAACCCTACGAGATTCTTGGCTCTTATAATGGGTTTAATTTATCTGAATAAAGCAAGTGCTCCGAAAAATACAGCCTGGGCTAAATAGATGTGTGTAGCGACTCGAAGCGAATCTTTGTCACTGGCAAAATCATTCTTTTCAATTCCTAATAAGAGAAGTTGAAATAGAAACCCGAACGCCCACCAACTGATATAGTTTTCTATAGGCGGCGCTATGGGTGTAAAGGTCCAGTAATCAAAACGAGGAGCAAGAAGCTCAAGTAATAGATCTAGTGCGACCATAAGAAGTGCTCCGAATGCCGCAACGATCACAAATAAGGTTTTATCAGGCAATAAAGCCTTGGCTATTCTTGCTGTGATAAATGTAAGTACCGCCCAGAAAATACCTATGATAAGTGGTATACCATCAATTTTGGGACCTAAATTGGCTCCATAACTGTAGTTGCCAAAGAATAAGCCGTGATGTACTCCTAACCATTCGACAGTCATCCCTCCAAAGAAGAATAAACTGAAAAGGATCCATCGTCTTGTATTTTGAATCGGAAAATAGAGGGAGAAGAATCCAAATGAAGCAATAAGGTTTAAAACGGTTTTCTGTACAAACCACTCTTGAAATCCCAGGCTAATCCCAATTATACCTATTAAGTGAGGGAGCCAAATAAAGGCAATAACTTGAGAAATGAGGTTATTTTGGGAAGTCTTCATTGATGAGTTCACTTGCAATTTTACCGGACTGTACACAAAGTGGAATTCCACCTCCAGGATGTACAGATCCACCACAAAAATACAAGTTTGAAATTTGAGGTGCCTTATTCGGATGTCTTAAGAATGCGGCCATTCTATTATTGCTTGCTGCACCGTAAAGTGCTCCTAAGAATGAGTCTGTTTTTGCCTCAATACCCCTTGGATCCCAAACAAATTCGGTTTCGATAAGCTCT